>NZ_JAMBDT010000200.1:0-263 GCF_025143765.1 Gordonia sp. p3-SID1431 | reverse complement strand
TCCGGGAACATCGCCACGACACCGGCCGGCGTTCGATCGCCCTTGTTCAGCCGGTCGGACGGTTCGACCATTCACAAGCCGCAGTTCACGTCGCGTAGCGGTCTCCTAGCAACCCGCCGCTTCAGCACTGCAACCTCGAACTATGACGCGCCGGCCGGGGAGCAGTGCTGGCCTGAGGATTCTGACAAGTTAGTGAGAACCCACAGGTGACAAGATCATGAGAAACCCCAGTTCGCGACTGACAAAGAGGATGAGATCCTACA
>NZ_JAMBDT010000020.1:0-59133 GCF_025143765.1 Gordonia sp. p3-SID1431 | reverse complement strand
ATCGTGATCCATGTGGTCACCGATGCCGCCACCCTGGCCGGGGCACCCGGGGTCGGGTTCCTCGACGAACACGGCATCATCAGCGACGAACACGTCCGTGACCTCGCCGCCCGCCCGGATGCCACGCTGTCCCCGGTCACCCCCGCCCGCACCCAACCCACCTACGTCGCCCCCAGCACCAATGACGATGACCAGCGGCGGACCGCGCAACGCCCGGCACCCGCCGACGAAGCCACGACCGGCGCACACGGCGAAAACGAGACGGACGCAGCCGAACCCGGTGATGTCGGCGGGACCGGTGGCCTCGCCTCGGGCGTAGCGGTGGTGTATCCGGCGACCCATCCCGGCAACGGGTACCGGCCCACCACGTCGTGCGCCGACTTCGTACGCGTCCGGGACGGATATTGCACCGAACCCGGCTGCACCCGTTCAGCGTTCGCGTGCGATCTCGATCACGTCACCGAGTACGACCACACCGACCCCGCCCGGGGTGGGGCGACGTCGAGTGAGAACCTCAACGCCAAATGCCGTCCCGGTCACCTGTTCAAAACCCACGGGGACTGGGTCGATGTGCAATACCGCGACGACGACGGACGCCTGGTCACCGAATACGAGACCCCCGAAGGGGTCACCCTGCCCGGCGACGCCGAAACCCTGGAAGACACCTTCCCCAACCTGCGGCGTATCCGGTTCGAGCAAGCCGCCCAAGCCCCACCCACCCCACGGGTGATCACCGCCGTCAACCCGGAGCGCACGCACAGCCGACTGGACGCCAAACTGGCCCGCCGGCGACAAGAACGCGCCCGAAACAAGCGAGCCCGCGAAGAACTCGACCGGTTGGACCCACCCCCGTTCTGACAAACACGAGCGTTCCCCTGATCGGGTGAAAACTCGCCGGTAACTTGTCCTTCTTCCTTGCGGCTGCGAACATTTGACGTGGTTTCACGATCGTGGAGACCGAATCAAACATGCCAATGGCCGGTGATCAGGTCGGCGGCGGGGGCAAGGGCGGGAAGACATGAACGGATTTCGACGGACGCTGCGCGCGTCCACGGTGGGTTGCGCGCTGTGCCTCGGCATGGTCGTACCGACTGCACTGCCCACAACCGCGTCGGCCGCGCCGGTGATTTCGGCCGAGACCCTGGCCACCATCGAGGGACTGAACGACGACGGCGTGTTCCGACCCGCGGAACCCGACGACGGGCTCGGTCCGGACTGGCTGTCGACGACGTTCCCTCATGTCAACGGGGACACAATCGTGGTAGTGACCCCCGGAACCGACGACGGCACCCTGTTCCCGCGCATCAGGGGACTCCGTGCCGGTCGTCAGGTCTTGGTCATCGAGTACCCCGAAGCACTAGGCCCCATTGTCTCGGGCCGGTCCGGCGCAGTTCTGCCGCTCTTCGCCCCGAGTTACGACGCCTCTCGGGATGTCGCCGTCGACAACAACCTCAAAGTCATGCGGGCGTTCGCACAGCAGACCGAGGGGCAGCCGTACGTCGTCTACACCGGCTACTCGCAAGGCGCCGAAGCCCTGGGCAATGCTGCGGAGATCGCGGTCGGTCAGCCGAACGGGATCGACGTCGACAACTCGACGATCCTGCTCATCTCCGATCCGCGGAGCCCGTGGGGCCTGAAGGCGTGGGCCGACAACAACGTCGTCGGTTCAGTGTTCGAACTGTTCGGCGCCGAGAGCAACGGAGCCCGCGATCCCGGCGCCACCGGCGACGATCTCCCCGTGGTTTCCGTCATCGTGGTCGGCGATCCGGTTGCCAACTTCCAGTGGCGAACGCTCAGGCCGGTGAGTTCCCTGCTCGTCAACGCGGCCGGCTTCATCGCGATCCATTCGGGCCTGGGCGAAGAGAACTACGGCAATCTCATCGACTACACCACAGCGCCGACGACGATGAAAAGCCGCGACGGCAATACGACGTACGTCGTCTATCAGCCGAAACACCACCCGCTCACGTTGGTCGCGATGATCCTCAACGACGCGGTGGGCATCGAACCGAGCGATGCCGATCTCGAGCGGTGGGACGCGGTCAACAACGCCTTCTACCCGCTGGTCACGCCGACAGAGTCGAACGCCGCGGTGCCGGTGGAGTCTTCGTCGACCGACGACGAGGACGCGGTCACCGCGCGTCTCGCGGAACCGGCGGACCTGGGCGAACCGCTGACCGAGTCGCCCGCGCCAGCCGAGATCGAGAGCTCTGACGCCCCCGCCGAGGTGACCCCGTCCGGAGGACGCCATCGCGCACCCGAGAACGAGAACGCAGACTCGGACACAACTCCGGAATCGACCCCGTCTGAGGGCGGGCGGCACCGCCTCACCGGCAGCGGACGGCACTCCGCAGAGCCCGAGTCGGAGGACTCGGAGCCGTCTGACACAAGCTCCGATGCCGACACATCGACTCCGGCCGAGTACACCTCAGACGTGTCAGACACCGATAGTGACACCTCGTCTGATTCGAGCGACGCCGAGTCCGGTGCGGCAGCCTGACAGCTGAAAGCCGACCGACGACAACGTATCCAACGTCCCTACCGAGCCACTTGGCGGTAGCGCCGGCTCCTCGCCTCTCGGCGGAGCCGCCGACAAGTCCAGCGCGGGGCCGAGCAATCACCCCCTCGACCCCGCGCTGGTCGAACTAGCAGCCGGCCGCTTATTGAACCGGCAACGAGCCGCCACCCCAGCTGGTTGAGCCGGCAACGAGCCGCTGGGCGAGACGCCCACCCCCCGCTGGTTGAGCCGGCACCGAGCCGCTGGGCGAGCCGCCCACCCCCCCCGCTGGTTGAGCCGGCACCGAGCCGCTGGGCGAGCCGCCCACCCCCCGCTGGTTGAGCCGGCACCGAGCCGCTGGGCGAGCCGCCCACCCCCCCGCTGGTTGAGCCGGCACCGAGCGGAGCGAGGCGCCGAGTCGAAACCACCTGGCGACCTACATCGAGAACCTCACCCTTGCCCGATGAGGAACGCCGCCACCGCAAAGGCGATGAGCACCAACGAGATCGCGCACCCGAGCACCACTTGTTTGGCGGTCGACATGGGTGCGTACGGGTCTTTGTACTCGTACCGGTAGGTCGGTGGGCTGGAACTCTCGGCGTCGGCAGTATGCCGCGCCGAGCCGTGGCTGGGTTGTTCCGGGAATTGGTCATGTGAGGGTAGACGCGGCGTACCCCCCGGTATCGCGTTCACCGGACCATCATGCCCGCGTCACGGAGATTTCGCACCTCGCGTGCGTCGTACGATCGGGTGAATCCGTTGTGGCCGTTGCGATTCGGACCACAATCACGGCTCGAACCTTCGCGTCTCACACGTCCAGCGTTCGCTCGAACAAAGAACCCCCAGCAGTCTCGGACTGCTGGGGGTTTTTGTGGTGGCCAGAGTCGGGATCGAACCGACGACCTTCCGCTTTTCAGGCGGACGCTCGTACCAACTGAGCTACCTGGCCGGAAGGTACCGGTTGACGATGAACCGAAACCTTTGGCGACCCTGACGGGACTCGAACCCGCGACCTCCGCCGTGACAGGGCGGCGCGCTAACCAACTGCGCCACAGGGCCTTGTTAAATTATCTGCGCGGTCCTCGTTGCCGAGTGCCGCGCAGGCGTACCCCCTACGGGATTCGAACCCGCGCTACCGCCTTGAAAGGGCGGCGTCCTAGGCCGCTAGACGAAGGGGGCCGGTCGTGTTCTCCGTTGGGAGCTCGCATAGCTTATGACAGGTCTCGCGCAAACCACAAATCGACTGGTCAGACCCATAAATGAAGCATCGCGACCAGCTCGACGACACGCACACCGAGGGTCACGTTCGCACCGTTTGCACACGTTGTAAACTCATCGACGCCCCGGCTCGCCGGGGCCCTGCCCCTATAGCTCAGTTGGTAGAGCTACGGACTTTTAATCCGCAGGTCCCAGGTTCGAGCCCTGGTGGGGGCACCATCTTGACGATCCGAAGAGGTCCAGTGCCGAGTTAAGCCAGGCACCGCCTCGCGGTTCCATCGAAGTGCCTATCGGCGTGCCAGACGAGCTCCCCAAGACGGACAGGTTCTGCTTGCTCATCTGAAACGCGCCGCAGTTCAGATAGACCGAATACCGACCCGATGGCAGACCAGTAGTTCTGCCCGCGCGGCCGTTCTGAACCGGAGGCACGACCGCCTGCCTTCGCGCCCGAGTCGGCGCGGATTCAGTCTGGCCCTTCGCCGGGAAATGTGCGAACTCGCCTGAAGCACAGCGAGACTCGGTGTCACCTGATCGGACGAACTCTGTCTTCACGGGGCTCGTGGGACGACGGTGCCTGACTACGATCCTCAGGTGACGCTATCCGCCCGGCTGGGCTCTCTGGCCATCCTCTGTCTCCTTGTGGCCGCATGTAGCACGTCGGGCGACGGCAGCCCGAGCTCCCCGTCGGAGAGCACGACCGCGTCCGCCGACACCTCCCCTGTCGTGGTCGTGCTCGACGGATCAGAGTCGATGCTGACTGCCGACGCTCCCGGCCCCCGCATCGACGCTGCACGCGCCGCCGTGACGGATTTTGCGACGGGCCTCCCCGACGGCACACCGTTCGGACTCGTCGCCTACGGGAACACGCTCAGCGCGAAAACGACGCGCCAGGCGGCCGGCTGCCAGGACGTCACGACGATCATGGATCTGGCACCCATCGACAAGGGGGCAGCAACCGAAGCCATCGCCGGTGTCGAGGCCCAGGGATGGACCCCGCTATCGAAGGCTCTCACCCAAGGTGTCGAGCTGCTGGCGGGCAGCGGAGGGTCCGTCGTTCTGGTCTCCGATGGAGAGGCAAACTGCCCGCCCGATCCCTGCGACACGGCCCAGCAGCTGCGCGCTCGCTACCCCGACGTCACGATCAGCACCATCGGCTTTCGTGCGACAAACACCCAGCTGGAGTGCATCGCCCGCGAGGGCGGCGGTGTGTACATCACGGCAGACAACTCGCAGCAGCTCGCCGCACGGATCACCGCCGCCCGTGACGCCGACTCGGCGTCGACGAAGCTGACCAACACCGGACTGGCCGGGGTGAACCTGGGGTCTCGGGCCGATGAGATCAGAGCCACGACGCCAGGCTTCCCGGAACTGTCCATGGGAACGGTGGACGGCGACCGCGTGGTCGTGCGCTGGCGCGACTGCGAATGGGTATTCGCCGAGGGCGTACTGGTCGAGATCCGCCCGCTCGGATCGGCGGTCACGACAGTCGACGGGGTGACGGTCGGCACTCGGATGAGTCGCGTCGTCGAACTGTTCGGCGAGCCGGTTCGTGACGACAAGGCCATGTCCACTGCATATTTCGCAGCAGATGAACCCCGCGGTATCGCGCTCAAGGTTTCCTACGACGGCGATGTCGCCAGCGGTACCGTCAAGACTCTCACCCTGTGCACGTGCCTGCCGAAACCGGCTTCGAAGGACGAGGCCGACAACTGCGGGCCCACAGCCGATTTCCCGAAGCTTCGGGTCGTCGCCAGGGGTGTTGATTGCCAGAGCGCCCTCCGTCTCGTCGAACGCTACGTCGACGATCCCCGCACCCAACGCGGTGATCGCGGCGCGCAACTCGATTCGTGGGGATGCAACATCCTCGGCGCCGCGGAAACCGAGGCGGGTGAACCTGTCATCCGCTGCAAGCGGCCCGACGGCGCGCAGGTCACGGTCGAGGAACCCAGAAGCGCGTCGGATGTGAACGCCACCCCGACGAAGCAAGAGGTCTGCGACGCATGGCAGACGGTCTCCGACCTGTACCGAACCAGGACTCTGATCAACTCCCGCGGCCCATCGGGTGGACTGGAAGCCGTTGCGAGACTTGGTGAACTCGCCCAGCAGTTTCCCGCCGAGGCGCTTCGATGGGAAGGAGCTCAACTATCCGAGGCTGCCGACAGCGGCTCGGTCACTTTGACGGAGTTCAACTCGAAACAGAACCTGAAGGCCTTCTGCTGAAGAAGGCAACGCGCCCCCTCGTCCCGCAAGAGAAACCGGAATACCAACACGATCGACGGCCACAGCTCCCTGATGTCCCGCGTCCGAGCCGCGACTCTCGCAGCCCTCATCTGTCTGCTCAGCACCGTCCTGGCGGTGCCGGCGACAGCGACCCCGAGTGGCCCCGAATACGTCGCCTTGGGCGACTCGCGCGCTGCCGCGCCAACGAACGGTTCCACCCTGCGCCCAGACGGTTGCGGGCGCACACCCGACGGCTACCCGGTACACGTGGCCGCGCGCCTCGGACTGAGCCTGCGGTCCGTCGCCTGTGTCAATGCCACCACCGCCAATGTCACCACGACACCACAGCTGACGCTGTACGGTCCGCGCCTCGTTCAAACACGCGCGCTGTCGCGGTCGACGCGGTTGGTCACTCTGTCGATCGGCGGTATCGATCTGCAGTGGTGGTCGCTGGTGTCGTCCTGTTTCACAAAGACGTTCGGCCCCGACCCGCGTTGCCGCGCCAACCCCTCGGTGACAAGACGAATCAACTCCGGTCTGGCCTCACTCGCACCCAAGATCGACGCCACGCTGACCCGGATCGGACAGCGCGCTCCCAACGCACGCGTCGTTCTCGTCGGCCACGGCGGCTACTACGGTCGGACCGGCTGCCCAGGTCAGGCGAACATCAGCACCGCTGACGCTGCATTCGTCCTACGGTTCTTCGAGCGCTTCAACGCAGTGCTCCGAGACTCCGCTCGAGCACACTCGGTTGTTTTCGTCGACGTGGCCGGGCCTGCCGCCGGACATGACGCATGCGCAGGTTCAGCTCGATGGTTTGAGGGAAACATCTCGCGGTCGGCAACCCAGGTACGCCACCCCACCCCGCTCGGCAGCAAGGCCATCGCAGACCTGGTCGTCGCGGCGCTCTGACCCGTGGTTGCGCCGGTTCCAGCGGAGCGAGGCGTCGAGTCGAAGCCACCCCAGGTCGTCCTGTCAGCGGCACTCACTCCGCGCGGGTTTCCCGCGCAGACGGTCGTCGAGCCACGTCAACGTGTCGGGCAGGCCGGCGAAGATCCCGGTCATGTGTTCGGCCGGGTACTCGCGGTACGACGCTGACGCCCTGAGCGCGCACTGCTCGGCGAACAGGGCGCGAGCCTGGCTCGCCGGTATCCACCACTCGTAGGTCCCGTGGTAGATCCGCAGCGGCATCGTCGCCCGGTGATCCTTCATCGAAGTGATCGCGAAAAGACGCTCGGCGACGGGTGAACGGTAAGGATCGGGGTCGGCCGACAGAACCTGGGTGGGTATGTGCGACACACCCAGGACACCCATCCCACTGGTACACAGGTCCCGCATCGGAGACGTGGCCAACCAGCGTGCCGCGTTGTTCGCCATCGCGAGGACTTCGGGACGTTCCCGTGCGACACCGAGCATGGCGGCGTGGAACACCCCGGAACCGAGGTTGGCGTTCATAGCCCCGGCCAGGGAGCGGTAGTCGGCCGGTACGCCGCCGTACGCCGCGCCGACGATCCGCCCGGCCTGCTCCGGGGCGTAGGAATCGGCAAGCTTCGCCGCGGCATTCGTGGCAATCGCGCCACCGGAGTATCCGTGCATAGCGATCGGTCCGGTGGCGAAGTTGTCGGGGTCGAGCCGGCCTGCCGCCCGCAGCGAGTCCATGATCACGTGCGCTGCGACGTACGGTTCGGCGTACGCCATCCGGGGTCCGGTGTGGTCGGGCATGATCACCGCGTAGCCGCGGTCCAAGGCCAATTGCGCGAACGGCGGGATGAGGTCGGTGGTGTTGGTGTCGGCGTGATAGCCGTGAGCAAGCGTGTAACCGGGCGTGCACTTCGTCCCGAGCGCGACGATCGGCGAATTGTGAACCAGCACCGGACGCGACCGCGGTCCCTTCCATGCCTTGGCAGGGACGAGGAGGGTCGCGGTACCGAAGATCGGCTGATCCCCGGCGTCGACGCTCCGGAACTTGATCTGGCGAGCCGACCGCAGCGGAACCGTCATCAGCAACTGCGCCGTGCGCATGACATCGCGAGTGGCGATCACATCTCCGGCAGCACGGCGTGCGAGGTCGGCCGGCCATTGATCGAAGAACCGGTCGCCGCTCGGCGAGGGCATGACCGCCTCGCGAAGTTCCTGCAGCTCGTGAGAGGCACCGGGCGTCACCGAGCGGGCAGGTATGCGGTGCAACCTCTTCACCGGCGGTGCCGGCACAGCGGCGTCGATGGCCTCGGGAAGCGCGGAAGGCGCCGGACCGAGATTCGGCGGCTCGGCCAACACCTCCGCAGTTCCTCCGATCGCACCGATCGTCATCCCCGTCGCAATCACTGCAGAAATCGCTGCGCGCAGCGCCCAGCCCCGCAGGTTCCACCATGCCGGCATCGCCGATACTCCTCGTCACACAAGCGATCACGGACCGGAACACCCCGCTGGTCAGCCACTTCTCGCATCGAAATCGAACCCCCGTCATGGTAAAGGGTTGGCGCTAACGGTCGGCGACGGCCCTGTTGACTGTCCGACGCCGGATCAACCGTTCGGACTGTTCGACGCGATCCTCCGATCGGCCGCCGTCACCCGATCGATGACCTTCGTCGACGTGGCCTCCGCCACCGTCGGGCACGACGCCTGTCCCGGAGCGGGTCGATGGTTCGAAGGCAATTCGTCGCGGTCACAGACTCAACCCCGCCATCCGACGCCACTCGGAAGTAGAGCAATCGCAAATTTGATCCTGAACACGCTCAGAGGACCTTCAGATCATCACGGGGTCTCTTCAGGCAAGGTTCCGACCGTTACTCGGATGTTGTTGCCTGCGTTGCACTTCAGTTGCCTCGTCAAACAACGCAGTAAGGCTGGCAATCTCTTCGAGGGTGCAGATTCCGTCTTCGATGGCCCTGATGAGCAGGGCGATCTTCGACGGCGCGGGTCGGCCGACGACTCGGTACTTGTCGCGGATCCGGGTGAGGTGAGTATGCACCGTGGATTCACCGACGAAGAGTCGTCGGGCGGCTTGCTGCTTGGAATCACACGCGAGCCACACGGTCAGCACCTCGACCTCGCGCTTGCTGAGGGCAGGCCGCCCTACCGAATCAAGAGCCTGAATCGTCATCTCGCACTCCTGCTGGTCTGCTGTGGCTGACGAGAGTGACGTTAAGACGGTCGCGGTGTCGGCGACAGACCGATCTTGCGGGGGCACCCGCGATGGTGCCACCGCCCCGGGGGGCATAGATAGTCAAGCGAACGGTCTGCCCGCACGCGGGACGGCCTGGGTTCCGAGACGAGGAAGCTCCTCGACCTCATCGGCGGTGATCTCGGTGCGTCGTGTCCCGGCGGCATCGGTCACGAGTACCGAGGCCACGGTTTCCCGGCCGGATGGCCACATGCGTACGCACACGCGCCCGCCCGCCGCTTCTTGCAAGGCGTGTGCCGCTGCCTCACGCACTGAGGCAATGACAGCGGGGTCCTGTTCTGGCGTACCGGAATCGTCGAGAAAGATGACCTCCACGCCCCGCTGTCGCGCGCTGTACGCGGCTTCGTCGAGCTCAAGCGTGGACAGAATCGGCGCTCTCAGCCGGTCGCGCAGGTGGGCCTCGAGTAGTGCGCACTCTCCTCGCTCAGCTGCGGTGAGGGGTTCGCCTGACGCGATCTTCTCGATCATCGGGCGGGCGAGGCGATCGAGGTGGCGTGCTTGCTTCTCGCGCTCATCGGCGCCGGCGGTTTGCGCAGCCAGTTCGGCGACGCGTTCGGTTGTCTGCGCCCGTAGCGAGAACACCGCCTTCGCCGTGGGCCGAAGAGTGAACGACAGGAGAGTCGCCATCGCCAGAGGGGCTGCGTCGATGGCAACAAAACTGATGCCGTACGCAGCGCCCCGACCGACAGCGACGGCCCACACTGCGAACACAAGCACCATTCCGAGCAAGCCGATCCACGGCGCGATCCGCCGGCCGCGGACATTCATGAAGCAGTAGATCGACGTCCCGCCGCCGTGTATCCAGATCTGCAGAGGTGAACTGAGAACCGCGGGGGTCGCCGACAACACAAGGGCACACGCCACCGGCCCCGAGGCGGTCAGCATCAGAGTCGTCCCGAACGGGAGAGGGTCGCCGGGAACGAGGACGAGGACGAGCGTCGCGGCTATCAATACGACCGATCCCAGTGCCGCCACCCAGGGAGTGATGTAACTGTTGACCGTGGCCACGGTCACGATGACCATGGCGACGAGGTAGCTACCGATGATGAGCCATGCACCGCGCGTTCGCATTCCGAGCAGGTCGCGAATATCCTCGCGCCCACCGGTCGGGCTCACCATCACCGCACCCACTCCAAGAACACACGAGTGCCGCGCATCGGCGCCGACTCGATGGTGGCGGAGCCACCGATGTGCGCCATCCGTTCACGGATGCTGATGGCGATTCCGAGCCGGTCGGCCGGCACCGTCGACGGTTCGAAACCATGCCCGTTGTCGGCTACTTCTATGTGCAGCCGGTCATCCGTGATCTCCACCGAGACAATCGTCTTCGACGCCCGAGCATGACGGCCGCTGTTGCGGACCGCCTCCGCAGCCGCTGCCGCGACTGTACGAACCACCGTGGCGGGATAGCCGGCGTCCGGGCTGTCGATTGCGCGGCGAACCTCGAAACGTCGGGTCGGGTCCACCGTGGCCGTCACCTCACTGAGATGCGTCAGAACAGCATCGGGGGTCATCGTGCCGTCGGTGTCGGCGTCGCCGCGGATCCTATCGAGCGCGTGCAAGGTGGCCTGGGCTTGAGCGGCCAACTGCGTGGAGTTCCCTCGGCGAGCGGCGACCAGCAAGGTCGCCATGACGCCGTCGTGGGTGAGTTGATTGAACCGTTGCCGCTCGTTGGCGCGGGCCTGCGACGCGGCGGCGGCCGCCGCCGTTCGGTAGGCCTGCGCCCGCGTGTCATCGAGAACCGTTGCGGTACGCATCCCCATGACCGCTGCAGCGAAGTACACGAGCGAGAAGGCGAATGCCCACGCCATATCCGGAACGAACAGCCCGCTGCGTGCGACGTCGCGGGCCACGTAGTTGATCGTGACGCTCGAGATCACCACCACCACAAGCACGACAAAGGCGTAGGTCGGACGCATGGCCAGTGCGGCGGCGATCGCAGCCAATCCACAGAAAGAGAAGAACCATATGCCGGTGGTTTCGGAAAGGTGCGCGCCGTTCCAGCCGAAACCCCACGTGAACACCGCCGCCAGATAGCCGCCGGTAGCAAACCCTGCACACACTCGTAGGGCTCGAGGCGACCCTCGCCACGCGAGCGGCCCCAGCGCGAGCCCTGGACCGAACACGACAACCAGTGCGGGCACCGTCCACCACATGTGCATCACTGCCAGTGACGCCGCGATAGCCGGGGAGGTGAGCACCAGGTACACCAGGTAGCCACAGGCGATGAACACAGCGAATTGCCGCAGAATCCGCTGACCTGCGGACTCGTCGAGTGCGACGTCGCGATCAGACGCTATCTCCGCCGTCGAAGCCGCCGCGGTATCGGTAGCCATCCGTCCTCTATCGCTCGAAACATCAGATGCTGCCGAGTCGGCGCGGGTCGCCCCACTGCGGCGTACTTCGTTCTGATCCGTCCGACGTAGTCACTGACCGTGTCTGGGGACAGGTTCATGGATTTGGCAACTCCGGCCGTGGATTCACCTGCCGCATACAGCTCGAGGACACGTCGCAGCTGTGGTGGTAGGTCGACGAAGTCGTCGTCGGCATCGATCGCAGCCGCCCAATCCACCGTCGGAGTCTCCTCCCCCGAGAGCACAGCCCGAAGCGAAGCGAGGAGGACTTCGTCGTCAACGTTCTTTCGCAGAACTGCTTTCACCCCCGCACTGGCTGCCAACCGGACCAGATAGGGTTCGTCACCGGAGGTGTAGGCGACAGCCGGGATGTCGAGTTCAGCGAGACATTCGACGTTGATCTGCGGCGAACTCCCGTCCTCCAACCGCAGATCGAGGACGACCAAATCGAGATCTCGGGTCTCTGTCAGCAACTTCGACACTGTCGCTGCGCCGGCGGTGAACTCCAGGTCCGGCTGGTCCCCGAGAATCACCCGCAGCCCGGCGACGATCGACGGGTGATCATCGACGACTCCGATCCGCGCGCGCTCGCCCCGTCGCACCACCATGGCGCAATCATGACCGACGCCCCTCGACCACGGTGGCAAAGTTGCACGGATCACATCCGTCGCCTCGGGGACTGCGTGTTGACATCACCGACGCTAGCCCGTCGACTCGAAGCTCTGTATCGACTGAACGGGCTGTTCTCAGTCGGCCCCAGGGCGCCATCGGACCGGCCTGTCAGACGGTGCCCAGACCTCTCGTAACGTTCACCGACACGGCTGGGATACTCCTGCCGTGACCCGATTCCGCCTCGCACTCGTCGCCGTCCTTGCCATCGCGATCAGCTGCGTGTCGGTACCGTCGGTTCTCGCCGCCCCGGCGGCACCCGCATACGTCGCCTTGGGAGACTCACGCGCCGCAGCGCCGACGCTGACCTCGGCACAGCATCCGGACGGCTGCGGACGTACCCGCGACGCCTACCCGACGCATCTCGCCTCCCAGCTCCGGATGAATTTCACCTCCGTTGCCTGTGTGAACGCCACCACGGCAGACGTCACGACCCGCCGACAGACGACATCATTCGGCGCCCGGCCCGTCCAGATCAACGCGCTGTCGTGGTCCACGCGCCTCGTGACTCTCTCGATCGGCGGCAACGACCTCCGCTGGTGGTCGATCGTCTCCTCCTGCTTCACGCCCAGGTTCGGCCAGGACGCCCGGTGTCGACAGGATCGCGCCATGGCCGACCGGATGACCTCGGCCCTCACCGCAGTCGCACCGAAGATCGGCGCAACTCTGAGCACCATCGCCGCCCGCGCACCCCTCGCCCGCGTGGTCCTCGTCGGACACGGCGGCTACTACGGCCGAACGGGCTGCCCCGGCCAGGCGAACATCAGCAACGCCGACGCCGCGTACCTCCAGAGCTTCTTCAAACGATTCGACGCCATCCTCCGAACCGCCGCCGTCACACGGTCGATGACCTTCGTCGACGTCGCCTCCGCCGCCGTCGGGCACGACGCATGCGCCGGCGCAGCCCGCTGGTTCGAAGGGAACGCCTCGCAGTCCCAGACTCAACCCCGCCACCCGACGCCCCTCGGCAGCCGTGCGATCGCGAATCTGATCGCGCGGGCGCTCTAGACAGAGCACTACACACCGAACTGACGGATGAGTCCGAGACGATGCCGGGGCGATCGCCCTACTCGTCTGCGCAAAGCCGGTCCCGCAGAACGAGTCCGACGCAGCACCCGACGCCGCGGTGCACTTCGTCGCGACCCGGACGCGATGGTCGTATGCAATCTGGCAGGCGGGTGACGCCGGACAGACGATCCTGGGCCAGGGCACCTACCGGACCGCGTTCGATCGTGACGCGGCCCGGTTCGAGATCGAACTGGACGCGGACCGGGCGAAGGTCTATCTGCCCGACGCCACGTCGATCGTGTTCACCGACAACCGCATCGCCGAGTTCGGCGGCAGCTGGGCGACCTGGGAACTGTACGAGGATGCCCCGGGCACGAGTCCAGCGTCGTTCCGCGAGTTGTGGGCGTCATGACCATGATCTTCGCGACGCTGCTGGTGGCACTGGGACTCTTCGTCGCAGTCGCCTACAACAGAGATTTGATGCGAACGCCGACCGAACACGGCCTAGAGCGAATCATCCGCCACTGCAGACGTTCCAAGCGAGTTCACCGTTGATGAGGACCCGGCGATACGCCCGTTCACCGAAGCAATCACCGATGTCCGTTGCGGTGATGGTGGACGGGCCTCCGGTGTCAGGTGACCCGGCGGGCGCACACACCAGTCCTCGACCAACAACACTCGGGCCACCCCAGGACTCCCAGGTGATGTCAGAGATGGTGTTGGCGCACATCGAGTTCAGCGACAACCTCTTGGGGCGCGCAGTTCCATAACCGACGGAGTACTCGTTGTCGGCGCGACCGAGCACAACGTCGGCGCTGCGTGCAGGGTTCGACGTGCGCACGCTGCGGGAGCTCACCGTCCACGCTCCGGTCGTGGCGGTGCCGGGCCCGACTTTGTCGGATAGCTGTGACACGAAAGCGACCGCCGTTCGACCGAACAGCATCCGTACGCCCGCTGCGGCAAAGCTCTGTGAACAATCGAGGATGTCGGCGGCGATTCGTCCGAACTCTTGAAACCCTCGCGAGCAGTCGATTAGCGCGTCCGCGAAGTTGAAGAACTTGGCCGGACCCGGAAAGGCGCTCGCCAGGGCCTCCTCGTAGGCCCAAGCGCTGAGAGCGGTGGTGTCCCAAGACGGGTCTCTTGTCAAAGTTCCCGTCCGCGGCGACTTTTCGTATTGCCCGAAGTCGAGTCGAACGACGTCGCCGGGTCCGGCGATGACCGCGTTGCCCGCGACACGTCGGTAGAGGCTCCGAAGGTACTCGTTGGCTCCGTCGGTACTGACGGACACGACTCTCAGCGCCGGCGGATCCGCGGCGAGTCGCCAAGCGAACGGCGAATTGATTGCCAACTGAATACTGACGCTGGGTTCTATTGCGTTCGAGCCGGGCGTCGTCATGATGCACGACCACGCAATGCCGTTAGATACGGGCGAGACCGTCTCGACGAGAGCGGAGAACACCAGCGGTTTGCCTTCGCAGTCGGGCCTGCGCGATCCGATGCCGAGAATGGGATTGACGTACTCGATCAGCTTCTTGGTGAGCTCCTCTGGTTTGAACCAAGCGAAGACCTCCCAACTCAGATGAGGTAAGTCCGCAACAACTGACTCGCCCTCCATCCGAGCCTCAATCAGATCAACCGTGCCGTCGGCGCTACGGGTTACCGCGACGGGCACAGCACTCGCGGGAGGTGTGAAGCCTTCCGGCAAGCGGTATGACAACCGCACCGGAGCGTTCGGCTGGCGATCGCCGTCGAGAGTGACACGTACAGCGGGCGACATCGGCGCCAGCCAAGACGACGCGGCCTCTGCGACGACGGGCGCCACGCCCGCTCCGTCAGCGATGGCGAGTGTAGCGCCGGCCCCCACCGCAGATGAGGCCGAGACTTCGTACCCCGCGAGACCCACTCGGACCCCGTCGGGCGAAATCTGTGCCGAAGTAGGTAGTGGCGGGGCTTCCGCAGCCTCGTCACCGGAGCACGCGGTGACCAGACAGATCGCTGCCGTCAACACAGCAATCCAGGTAGTACTTCGCTGCGATTTGGCTACTCTCGAACAACGGTTCATGCTGCTCATCCAGACTCCTGACCACCGCGTTGCTTCGCAGGCCGAGTCTTCCAAAGCTGCGCTTCAGCCTATGCAGATCGCCCGGATTTCAATGCTTCGGACGACAAGTCTGGCGAGGAAGGGCGGAACCGTTGCTCTAGTTGAGGATTTCCTGCAGCGCACCCACAACTGGCTTCGGCGAACCGTCGAAGCGGTACAGCCCGAAGTTCGAGTTGTCTTTCGCCTTGTTGGCGGACAGGTCGCGGGTGGTGAAGAGGAAGATCGCCGCTATCCACGGCAGGCCGTTCGCCCGGTTGACCGCGTCGACGATGATGTTGGACTGGACGGCTTCGGTGGTCGACGCCGGGGTGTTTCCGGTCGGCTGCCCGAACTCGGTCACCCACATCGACTTCGTCGAGTCACCATTCGCCACCATGATCGCCCGCCCCTCGGGCAGAACGGCGGCTCCCCCGCCGTCACCTGCCCGGGGGTCCGCGGTGATCGGATACGGCAACGTATACGGGTGTACGCCAATGCCATTGAAGTACGGCTTCGCACCGAGGGCGTACATGTCCGAGATGAAGGTGACATCCCGCGTTTCGGTGCGGAGACTCGAGAGTCCGCCGGTGATCACCGGCTGGTTGGCGCCAGCCGCTCGGATGCCGCCGAACGCGGCTTTGAGCAGTGGAACGTACTCTCCAGCGGTGGGCGGGATCAGATAGTGGGCGAGGTTCGGCTCGTTCCACACCTCCCACGCCGCCACGCGTGACGAGTGCCGAAGTGCGACCTGTCGCGCGAACTCACCGAAAGTCGCCGGGTCGGCGGGAGAGTTTCCGTTGAGGAGCGGGTTCGCCCCTGGCTTCTGCGCCCAGACCGGTGCCGGGCCCTCGAGATTCATCAGGATGGACAGCCCTTTGGAACGCGCGGCCCTCACCGCGGAATCCAGGCGTGTCCACGTAAAGGTGCTAGAACTCGAAGGTTGCAGAAAGTTCCACTTCGCAGGAATCCGAATAGCCATCGCGCCGGTCGCCCTGATCTGTTCCGCTTCCCCTGCGAAGTCAGCGCCGGCGTACTGGGTGGAAATCGAAGCGACCCCTACGCGCACGCGGGGAGCCGAGTTCGCTGATTGCGGGACGGTGACGAGAAGTAGCGTCAACACAGCACCGATGCAAATCGCAATTGCTAGACGACGCATGTGTATCCTCCTGCTCCACTTTGAATACAGTTCGATCGAACCACAACCGGACCCTCTTAGGCCGATCTTGCGCTGACTGCGGTGCGCAATGAACTGGATTCAGCCGACGACTTCACTCCTGTCCGCAGTGAACATGAGATCACACGCCAGAGCTCTGCGCGGTCAGCGTCGTCTGACACTCGTGGTCAGTATGTGCAACAAAGGCACGTTGAGCGCGCGTACTCCATGCATAGGGCACCACCGGTCGTGCACCAGCGCCACGCACAGTCGCTCAGAGTCTCACCCGCCAGCTGCAGCGCCGTCCAGGCATAGCAGCCGACTGGCGGCTCGAACAGTCAAACGAGATACCAGAACCACCTCGATTCTCAGTTCGGCAGGAACTCACCCGGTGTATTCCTGCACGAGCGCTAACGACAGAAGTCGTCATACATCGGTACCCCCAGGACACTCTGCACACATTGCGTACACATCAGGACCTGCCTTTTACAACAACATTGACGAAATCCGTGAGATAACCAGATCCAATCGACAGCGATCTCAGACTAAGCCCAGACCACGCCACCAGAATTGCCGAACCGACGATCGCGCCAGCGCTGATCGAGCTTCCTGCCGCGACGGTAGAATCGGCAGAGAGAAAAAACAGACCAATAACAGAGACCGACACGCACGAGAGCTGTGCTACAGCCTGTGGCATCGCCCTTGCCCGGGAGGCAAACCACTGACCTAGTACGAGCAACCACACGGTTAAGGGGGAAGCGAAAACCATCACCACTGCGGGCGCCACCGCAGCCGAAAAGGGTTCACCAAACAGCACGGGCACGAGGACTGGGCACAGCAAGCCGAGCGGCACAGCGATGCCGACAGTCGCGAGAAGGGCCGCACGTAGCCCCGTTCCTAGGATCTCCAACGCCTCACTTTCAGCAACCGCTCGCGCTGAGGCACCGAAAATAACCGGGGAAACAACGAAAGCAACGATCATCGGTATCGAAGCAGCAGTAATTCCGACCGATAACAAACCAGCCGACGAGGCACCGATCGCAACTGGCGCCACAAGAATGGGCAGCGTGGTGGTCGACACTTCTGAAACCTGGGCTGCCATATACCTGGCCCCGCCTCTCAACAAGTCGACAGTTCTTGTCGACGCCCCAATGGCCGCCCCGAACACGATTGACCGAACAACCAAGGTGAGCACCAAAGCTGCCACCAGCGTTGCAAACCCGTAAACACCCATTGCGCTGGCCACAGTCAGACTACCTGCAAGCCATAAAGACACAATCGAGATAGCCGTAAACAAACCTTGCAGGACTTGCGCAATCGCGATCTCGAAATAGCGAGCATATGCAACAAGAACGCTTTGCACGCAAAGAATCCACACAAACATCGACGTACAAGCCATGGAAACAGAGAACAACAATGCCTCAGTTTCTGAAAGCTCGTGCAATAGCGTCAGAGATAGGACAGCTCCCAGCAAGCCCCCGAGAACAGCTACCGGCGGCAGTAGAACAGCCACCGATCGCAGAAGCGACCGGGGGTCCACCGATTTGTGAGCTGCAGAAACGCGAACAGCGGTTGGGACTCCGGCCGCCAGAATGACCGGTGCGAGCCCAAAGGCAGCAGTGGCAGCGGCGTACAACCCGCGGCCGTCGGTTCCGAGACCTCTAGCAAGGATCGGCGCGGTTGCAAGAGCAAGCATCATCAGCAGAACGCGGGAGCTGCCGATCAAGATCGGCGAGCCCCGGTGCGGCGCCATCTAACCCCCTTCGCCGCGAAGACCGCACTCCACTGTCAGCGCATCTAGTGCTCGCTGGGCATCCTCCGGTTCGAGCACCCAGTAGCGCGAATCGAGGATGCGACTTCTAACGCGAGCATCGAACCGGTACTTAACAACGCGCGCAGGTACACCCACGACCAGCGCAAAATCGGGAACATCGGCAGTCAAAACCGCTCCTGCACCTATAACAGCACCCACACCGATGCGGGAGCAACCAGGCAAAATCAGCGCATTCGCCCCAATCCAGCTGTCGTCACCGATCAGGCACGCCGTCCTACTCACGTCAGAACTGCTATCGACATATCCGAGACTTGCGTTGTACCAATACGGGTGCATACTGACCGACTCCACGGGATGCGCAGCGCCTATCCTTCGCACACCCGGACCGATAGACACATACCGCCCAATAACAGTATCAACATCTGCCCGACCGGGTTCTAGCAAAGACCCGTAAGAATGAAGGCCTACCCGGACACCGAAGTGATCGAGCAGCACCTTCCGGAGGGTAAGGGACCTCATCTGCCCACCTTCGCGCTTAACTACCTGCGAAAGCAACGCAGCTTTCAAGGGCAGATGGGGATAAAGGTCCGCAAAATGTCTCAAGACGCCTCAATCGAAAGTCGTTTCATAACGCGCACTAGTTCGTCGATCATAAGATACCCTTCGAGCGAAACCCTGTCGGCATCCCTCGCCAGCAGATCGATGTTCGACCTCGCTATCAACCGTGAAGTAGAACTTACGACGTCGGCGGAAACCCGAAGATCATAAACATGCTCCCACCCGATAGACGACAAAAGCGGCCGAAACTTTCGCGAATAGGCCCATGCGACTGCTGGCGTCCCAACCGAGAGAGCATTCAGACAGGCATGCATTCGCGAAGCTACGACTATAGAAGCCTGCGACAAAGAGTCCCTCGCAGACTCGAGCGACGCCGGGACGAGAGCGTCCACACCCGGGAATTCAGCAGCTAAACCGCGCACAACAGGAACGTCGTTATCGGGAAACGGCGAGTCGAGAACATGTGCAAGCAGATCAACTTTATATCCGCGGGCCAGGAAAGTGCTGATAAGCGTCCGGACAGAATCGCGATAAAGCAAATGGTCAACATGACTGTTCTTATCCCATAACAGACCTGACACATTGACGATGAGGTAAGGTTCCGTGTTCACCCGTGACACCGTCGCAGACGGCGCCGACGAGGTCTGCGGCTTCGCGAGAAACACCAAGTCAGTCGACACACACTCTGGAGGCTTCCCAGTGAGAGTAAACACTGTATCAGCACTCACGGAGTCCCTCGTGGCACAGAATACTGAGCGTCTCAGAACGAACTTGGCAATCATGCGACCGAGGAGTGAGTCGAACGGACCGACGGTCTGCGGGGTCATAACGACGGGAACATTTACAACCCCAGCCGCCCAGTACATATAAGCTTGCAACATTAAGCGACGCAAACCGTAGATGTCAGAGAAGCTATCACCGCCGCCCGTGTCCAATACGACGTCAAACTCTCTCAGGAGCTCTTTGACGGGGCCTCTAGTCCGACCGATGTCCCTCAAGACCGATCGCCTAGTCAACGGAGACCCGGCGGTGTTGTGCGAATGAAAGGTCAGTATATCTGTGCTCCAAACCCTTACAGCAAGAGCACGCGCTCCTTCCGCGAGCGCCCTAAGACCTAGGTTCTCCGCGCTCGGATCTGCCCACAGCACTAACACCCGGACGCTATCATGGGAGATGTCGCCCATACCTGGCCCTCTCATTGCTGCTGAATTCGAACCGCGCATTCTGCTCACGCCCCGGACCTGCACCCTTCATTCTCGAACCAGCAAGGGCTGCCCCGCCAATGCCAATAACAAACCACAGGTAGCTACCAAACTGAGTAATTGGAGCAACGGTAAAGAGAGCTGGCAGTACCGACGCGATAGCAAGATCCGGCACGCTCGCGCGTCTAACAACTATTCTTCCGCAAACCAACACAGCCCCCGCCAAAAGAATCATGGCGGCAATCCAGCCAAAACTTACACCTACGAATATAAATGTAGAATCTATTGATGCATACCCGTGAAAATAATACTCGCCGGGCACAGGCTCATAGTATCCATCTGCCAACCCAAGAGGGTTCATGAAGCTAACCAGACTGTCTAACTCCAGTCGGTAAGCAGAACTCACGGAATTCGACTCTGCACCCTCCGCAAAAAAGCTCATCAAGCGGGGTGTAAAGATCCAAGCTGACAGTAACCCCGCAATGACAAGCGTTCCGCGTGACCCCTTGCTGACCTTGCCGCTCAGCAAAACGCACAACGTGACCGATACCAGTAGGGTAAGCATCGCAGACCGACTAAATGAGACAATGGCGCCCGTTGAGAGTAGACCTACGCAGACCGATCTCATTCGAGGACTCAAGCCCGAATGCCACGCGATAGGGATACTCATTGCTAGAGTGCACCCTAGTGCGATGGAGTGTCCGAACGACCACTCAGACCGAACTTCTCCGCCACGTTCTTGACTCGTCCCCCAGGCTTCAAACTGCGAATTGTTCGCCGTCCACAGGTAGTAAGGATTAAAGTTCGAAAAGTATTCGAGCATAGCGCCCACCGCGCATATGGCGAGGACAAGGGTCACAGCCCGATAGGTGAACGCTAAACCACATCTCTGCGAAAGAAGACGGCCCACCATGAATGAAAGCAACCACTGGGTTACCACGTTAGTGATGTCCCCAGGTCGCCCGACGCCAGCGACTCCGGCCAGTAGCGCTAGTACAGCGATCGAAAGCGCAGCATAGTCGTAGGTGTTCAACTTCCAGCGGTTGTCTCGGAAACAAGCGGCTAAGACGACGATGCCTGCGAGAGACGAAGGTGGAAGATAAGCTGGCGACTCAATGCCCTGCCAGAATGGCACGACGCCGAGGACTAGTAGCCACAACGTCATCGCAAGCCTAGGTCGCGAACTAACAAAGATCGCGACTACGACACCAATCAAGAGCCCGGCGATTGCTACCACTAGTCCCAGCACCCCCCAACCTTGCGTAGAAGGGCACGAACCGACCAACCGAACTTCCTAGAAAGAAAACCGTACCGAGTCGCCGCTAGCTCATCCGCCGTACACGCAGCCAAAACTCGAAAAGCGAGCATTCTGCTAACCAACCCCACTAGCAGCACGAGAGTCCAGATTGTTACCGCAGGCCTCGACCTTGCGAGTTCATCGCGGTAATACTCGTACAGACTAGTCACCCAAAGCGTGTCAGTTGGACGTTGGTCTCGAGCCAACGCCTCCTCAGCATCAATTGCCGATTTATTCACGCTCGAACCGACCGAATGGTGTGCCAATACCCACCCAGCGATGCCCACCTTTTGACCCAATTTCCGGACACGCCGACAGAATTCAATATCTTCCGTGTACATGAACCACCGCTCATCTAGGCCCCCGAGAGCTTTCCAAGTGTCAGCCCGAGTCACCAACAGTGCGCCGGACACCCAGTCCAATGAAAGGAAATCGTTGCCGACTTGCGATCGTCGGGCATGGAAACCACGGAAGATCCGAGAAATGTTCGCGAACCTCGATAGTCCGCTTACATGCATAAGCAATCGCCACACATCAGGTTCCCAGCCGGCCTCCAGCACCCTGATACCGGAGGGGTGGCATATTAGGGGTGCCACCACTCCCAGATTTTTATCTGCATCAATCAGCTCAGTGAGCGCAAGTAAAGATTCACCTGAGATGTCGGTGTCGGGGTTGAGAAGACACAAGAAACGCCCCGACGCGTGCCGGGCACCTATATTGACTGCCTTCGCAAATCCCAGGTTCTGCGTGTTGTAAATGAGGTGGGCGTTGGAGTTCATGCCCTCCAGAATCGCCATTGAACCGTCTGTAGAAGCATTATCTACAACTAGTACCTCTGTCCTATCGCACATTTCTAGTGCGGCTACCGCGTCGGCTACCATCTCGCCACTACAGTAGTTGACGATGATGACCGAAACTAGGACGACCGGCAGTGCCGGATCAGACGGGGGTGGACCTGAAACTGTCATCGCAGAGCCATCCGTACAGTCTGGGCGAACTCTGCGTGGTATCGATCTACCCCAAATTTCTCAAAGGCGATATTCCGCGCATCCGCAATCATCGTAGTCCGCTCAGCAGGATGATCGAGGATCCATTGCACCCTGTCGACCAGGCTCTCATGACTGCCTACATCAAACAGCAATCCCGTAACACCGTGCTTCACAATCTCGGACAGCCCCTGTACGTCGCTAGCGATAACCGGCAGCCCGAGCATCTGCGCCTCAACAGCCACGTTTCCGAATGGTTCACTTCGTGACGGGACTACGAGTATGGTTTGGGCGGAGGCGGCGTTGAAAGGGTCTGTTCTGTAACCGCAGAATTCGACCCTCTCGGACATCTCCAGCCGTTCGGTCAATGCGAGGAGTTCCTCGTGGTACCACTCATAGCCTTGGAATACTGAGCCTACAATCCGCAAGCGAACCGGAATGCCCTGCCGTACGAGGCCCGCCGCAGCCCTTATAAGTACGTCCGGACCCTTACGAGGCGAAATCCGTCCCACAAAGAGCAGATCTACGCAGTTGGTATCCGGTCTGACAGCAGAGCCGCTCCGCTCTCGAACCTCCACGCCGTTGTAGATGCGAAATGTTCGTGGCGCGAGCCCGGGATAGACAGAGTGTAAGGCGCGCGAAGCTGCGTCGCTGTTTGTCACCACTCTGTCGGCTAAGTGTAGCGGAGCTAAGAGACTTAGAAGAACAACACGGCGACCTTCCTCTTCCGCTTCGTGAACGTGGCATATAGTTGGCACGCGTAGGAGTCTCCCGACCAGTAGCCATATCGGTATAGTCACAGTGTTTACGACTATTACGTCGGGCTTAGAGACACCGGCATACGCCGAAAGCGTCCTTAGCGCTTTTAAGTGAGCAAGCGCGCTACTTAACAAGCCTGCCGGGCTCAAAGCGGATTTGCGCAAAACAGGAAATGGAGTCTGAACTAATGATGCTCCGGATTCTTCGACCCGAGATGTAAGAGGGCCAAACTCGGGCATTGCAACGGTCACATCGAACTGGCCTGATAGGAGTCCCTGTACCGTCTCGAGCATCTGCAAGTCGGATCCGTAGAGATCTGGAGATGGGTGTGCAATCAGCACGCATGGACGTCTCCGCGTCAGGGAGTCTTTCGAGGTACGGCGACCCAAGGCCCTCATGCGCCTAAACATCATCAGGCCTATCGCAGCCCGCACTCGAAGCAGTACCTCGCGTTCCTATCCGACGGGCAGGTATGCCACCGTAAATTCCATAAGCCTCATATCGGCCTCGAGTTAGAACGGCGCCGGCCGCTACAACACAACCGTCTTCCATGTCGACTCCGTCAAGTATCGTCGCTTTGGCTCCGATCCAGCAATCACGCCCGATACGAATTCCCTCGTGACTGACACCTTGGAGATGGATCGCAACGTCGCGTCGTTCGATCTCGTGATTCTCAGAGTGAAGCGTAACGAGGTTCCCAAAGATCGTATCGTCGCCGATTGAAATCCCGCCGGCGCAGCCGTAATAGCAATCCGTTCCCAAACCGGCGCGCTTGCCTACCGTCATCCCGTGACCAAGTGTTCTCAGGCTACCCGTGCCTTCGATGCGCGTGTTCTTGCCGACCACTGTCGACTCTCCGAGTACGACACCGCTCTTGGAGAGCGCATCGATGAACGCACCGTCCCCGATCGCCACACCGTGTCCCCATCGCATACTTCCTGCGTTACGAATCGTCACTTTGCTGCCGATGCGGATTGCTCTAGATCGGAGAGGAAAGCGAAGGCGTCCCCTAGAACGCATCAAGAGAGTTCGTACACCAGTGCGCGCGATGGCATCCAATGGAACCTGAGTGTCTATTGAGAAGTTAGTTCCCTTGAACTTCGAGGCCACAAGGTCGGCAAGTCGTCTCGTTAACCTTCCCCGATTCATCGCTCGCTCGATTCTCGGCCTGGTAGCGCGGTCGTCTCCTGCACGCGCGACAGCCGGCTCAACTCCCCGCCGTCTGGTGCCGTCTGGCGAGACCTGACCAGTGTCCGGACTAACGCCCGTGGCGCATCCTTCACGCTGCGGACCTGGTGTGTCCAAAGACCATACCCCCGATAACGGGGCACCGCTCGCCTTGCCAGCCGACGACCGGCGAGTCGAGCGATAAGCGTCCGCTTTCTATCTCGTTGCAAGGGCTGAACGGCCACGACCCGCTCCAGATCGATCTCCTCTATGCGAATATATCCGGCTTCCGTAGCGTCCTTCAGCAACGTCAAACCCCGCGGCGTTCGCGCAACAGCTACCGACAGTCCGTCGGCGTCGCGGAACACCGGGTAGCCTCGTTCGTCCACGCTCCAGAAGTCGCCGACGCTTACGTCAGCGTCCGCACCCGTGCCGTCGACACACAACTTGCATCGCCACTGGACGTCCCTCCCTAGGAACTGGCCCCAGGATTCTTCATACGACATCGAAAGTTGTTGCGTGTCGGTAGTTGCCGTGAAACGGCCGGGCCACCCATCCCCTCGATACCTGAGTGAAGTGACCGCGTCAGCGCGGCATCCCAACGACTGCAGGACATCATTGGTTGCTTCTTGACTGGGCGTTCCTGCGCAGAAGAAGGACAGCGTGATGGGCGCCTGCCGGTTCATATGCTTACAGATCTGGGCTAGAGGTGACGCTTCACAAGGCTTGCCGACAAAAACGGTATCTTTCGAAAACACTTCTCGGTTGTCGAGTGATGACACAGGAGCGTACCGAGACCCGACCGATCGGCGAAGTTCACTTGCGCTAGCAATCACAACTCCGGCGCTCTTTGTCGGTTCCTGACTGTCTGGGCCGGCCGCAATGACTCGTTTGCCCTGTTCCGCCACAAGGTACTGCTGCAATGCAGTTAGCACGCCGCCGCTGCTACCCGTTTTTCGAGTCTCGGCGTCCGTCGCGTAGGCTGAGAATGCTGCCTCGTATCTTCCAAATATTCCTTTTGCATTCGGGCCGTCGGGCGCTCTCAAGAAAACACCGGGGCAGATTCTTGAAAACAACTGTGTGCGTTCATCGTCGGTAACCGAAGCCGGTTCCCTAGGCCGAGATGTGCTATTACTAGCCACGATAGGTCGAAGATACCGATCTCCATCAAGCGCCATTGAAACTTCATCAAACAGCAGACTGCACGCGCCGCAGCCCGAGCAGTTTCCATTCGCAACGACATTTTCTATCGCCTGTTGCAGCGACCGCCGCTTACACATTGCCATCTTCGAACTCCTTACAACAGGCTCACAGTCTGTGCCATGTACCTGGTCCGATCTGAATCCACACTCGGCACGTCTGGATTGGTCCGCAGTACATCCCGGCCCAGAATGGTAAGAGGCGCATTTGTAGTACTGACTGGCTGCTCAAATTGAGGGCCAAGGCTTACTATTGCGACGCGTTCTTCTAAGGTTCGCATGCTCACTCCAACCCGACGCCAAGCCACGGATCATCTGTTCATACAGATCTGTCACTTCATTCCACGTGTACTCGTCAGCTGCCCGCTGGCGCAGAGCGCTGCCACGACGGGCTATGTCGTTAGCTCCGTCGGCACTTTCGATCGCGATTGCTAGGTCTTCCGGCGACGAAAAGTACCATCCGTTATCACCTACAACGTCTCGGTTAAACGAAACATCATATCCGATCACCGGTGTCCCGGCGCCGATCGCCCGGAGCAGTGAGGGATTGGTTCCCCCAACTGAGTGACCATGGATGTAGGTGAAGGCGTGAAAATAGAGTGCGTCAAGTAGTTCTTGATCGTAAACCGCGCCAAGCAATCGCACTCGATCGTCGGTCTCAGCAAGGCGCTCGATCGACTTTGTATAGTCTGCAGAATAGGGTGCGGCCCCGACCACTACAAGCGGCTTGGAACTAAGCGTCCGCGTGTAACCCTCAATCACTTCGAGGACGTGGTTTTCTGGTTCAAACCGGGCAACTACTAGGAAGTAACCGCCCGGCTTTATGCCGGTGTCTTCAATTTTGCTGGAGGGCGCATCATGAATTTGTGGAGCACCGTACTTGATCAGTTCGGTATGAGCTCCGAATTGGTGCCGATAGTAGTCTGAGATCCCCGACGAGTCGGCGATAAGGGCGTCTGCGTTTCGAACACCAAATGACTCTGCCGCTCGGTAGTACGAGCGTCCGATTTTCCCCCACTTACTACGCTTCCACTCCAGTCCGTCCATATGCAAGCCGACTGGTATCTTTGCCATTCGAAAAATTGGCAAAAAGGGAGAATTGGCGGCATTGAAGACGATTGCGACTTCGGGCCTCAGTCGGACAACTGCATGGATAGAGGACAGCGCGGTATGGCTGATGGTTTCGAGCGACTTCTTCCTCACTGCAGGAAGGGTCACCCTACGCATTCCTAAGAAGTGGTCTCCAAGCTGTTCGTCCTCGCGGCCGTATACGACCACATCATGCCCGCGCTCCGCGAGCCTCCGCCCAACCTCCTCCACCGCAGTTTCGAACCCACCGTAAGAAGCCGGTATCCCGCGGGTGCCGATTAGGGCGACCCTCAGGTGCGGTTTAGCGCCTGTCCTTAATCTATTAGGAATTTCTATCTCTTCTCGTTCTCGCAGCACAAGCAACAAAGCAACCGGTAGGCCACCATCTCGCTCGTAGCAGCATGGGGACTTCCTAGCGACTTTCATCGTTAGCAAGCGTTGACAGCGGAACTGGCACTCTTCTGGTCTTCCGCACGCCCTGCCGGTTAGGTCTCAATGTCCGCCAACAGGAAGCAGATCGCCGAAAACCTTCCTAAAGAGATACTAGTTACGAGTGAAGACGCGGTCGACAACACTGGCCTGTTCGGTGCCTGACGCGGATGAACCGGTCGCTGTTCCCAGATTGTTGTACGAGTAGTACAGGTAACGTGACTCGTGAGCTGGGACCCCGTTCAGCACTACTCCCAGCATAAATGCCCGCGCGGTTACGAGCGACGAGTAGGCATTGGCGAGGTCTTGCGACCTCGTACCGCCCGCCCTTACCACCATAAGCACGCCGTCGACGAACTGCGACAAGATTGCTGCGTCTGCGACGGGCAAGATCGGCGGGGTGTCAACTATTACGTAGTCGTACCGAGCTCGGAGAGCTGCAATCCCTTCCTGCGCCCGCAAAGAACCAAGAAGTTCGGCAGGGTTCGGGGGTAGTGCTCCCGCAACGAGCACATCCAAACCGTCTACGGGTCCTCGCTGGACGAAATCGAGGACAGTGCCCTCACTTCGGAGGAAGCTCGTTAGTCCTACCGCCTCCGCCAGACCGAGTCGGCCCGCAACTGATGGACGTCGTAGATCTGCGTCAACGAGAACGACCGAGTGCCCATCCTCCGCCAGAGCTGCTGCTAGGTTTATTGAAGTTGTTGTCTTGCCTTCTCCAGCCCCGGGGCTTGTTACAGCGATACAGCGCGGTGGTTCGTCGACGCGGACGAAGGCGAGATTTGTTCGGAGACGGCGATATCCCTCCGAGGCACGGGAGGACCCCACTGCAAAGTCGACGATTGGGTGCTTGTCCAGCGAGACTTCGGCAGGAATTTCCGCAAGCACGGACGTAGCCACACTAGACTGAACCTGTTCACGGTTTCGTAATCGTGTGTCCATTCTTTCCCGGCCGTAAGCGATAATTATGCCGAGAAGGGCGCCTACTAACATGCCCAACAGAGTGTTCCATGTTGTGCGCGGGAAGAATGGTGCTTGTGGTGGTGTAGCCGGAGACACTACAGTAAGTTTTGCCAGGGGCGGACTCGTATCGTTTGGCTTCTCCAGCTGAGTCACATAACGGGTCATTGACTCAGCGACGCGGTTAGCCAGTGAGGCAGCGACAGCAGGGTCTCTGTTTTCTGCCGAGATCGCTAGCAGAACAGTGTCGGTGTTGCTAGTTGCGGAGACTAGTTCCCGGGCATCACCGATGCTGATCTGCAACCCTGAGTTGTTCAGCGCGTCACTCAAGATCACGTCAGAGTCCACGAGCTCTGCATACGAAGCAACGCGTTGTTGGGAAGCGAGAGAACCCTGGTACGCGCTCATCGCGTCAGCATCAGTTCCAGAAGTAACGTACATCTTTGCCGACGCGACGTATAAAGGCGTCTGCACAAGGCAGTACAAAAGGCTGATGCAGCCGACCAGAGCGGCGGTAAGTGCGACTACCCACCAGTGCCGTTTAAAAAGAAACGTGAATTGATCGATGCTTAATTTGCGTTCGGTTGTTTTGGGATCGAGCTCGGTCTCTGTACTTGTCACAATATCCTCCGCGAGTCGATTCTGAATGTCTGGGATCCGTTGATGAAAGCTCTTGCGTTTCGTGGGAACGAGAGTCCGGTAATTATGGCGTTTTCTCACGGAGGCTAAATTAGTGAAAATGGCGCTGAAATGAACCCCGCATAAACGACCAGTCTTCGCACAGTCACCGTACGCCACACGCCACGGTCACGGTCACGGAGGCACACAAATTAGTCGCGAGCCAAACTCCTCCCAGGATAGGGCGCCTCCTGTGAGGCGACCGTATCCTAATCCCTCGATTAGCTTGAGTGTCCGGTTGCCGGTTGTTTGATTCTTTCGGTGAGAATATTTCAGTTGCGTCGCCGGTACAACTTGGGACGTGCCCGCGCCGCGTTGAAGGTGCAAAATTCGTTCCTCATTATGTTGTTTGGCTTCCTGGGGTTGGCGTCCGTCTCGGACGCCGCTAGCAGCACCACAGGCCTCCGAGATGTCGGTTTGAGGTACGTAGCGTTGCCAAGTGGGGAAACCAGATCCCGAACAGTAGCCATGTCTGTAATCGACGTGCAACGCGAGTTCGATTGTCTTAGGGCCAACCCGGTAGGACCATTCCGCCTTGACCTAGCCAACAACTGCCGGGGCACAAGAGGGCATGATTCTACCCTCCGTATCGATTCCACGCCCACACTCGCCGTCCGATTGCTGCGTTCGATGATCGCGGATGCTCGCGGCAACATGGAAGAGATTTCTGAACTACATCTGGCGATGTCGATGAAGGCATCCACCCGCGGCCAGTTCATGTTGAGGCGTCTGTCCTTCCGTCGCACTCAGGAATGTCCGTACGTGCCAGCTGGCATGCAACCGTTATGGGAGACTGCCGCCTGTTTGGCAGGGATACATCGTCGCCGACGGGTGACGCGTTCGGTGGTGGCGTACTTCTGTTCGACGGCTTCTTTGGCGGGTTGCCACCAGCCGGGGTGGTCGCGGTACCAGTCGATGGTGGCGGCGAGGCCGGCGCGGAAGTCGAGGTAGGAGGGGGTCCAGCCGAGTTCGGTGCGAAGGCGGGTGGAGTCGATGGCGTAGCGGCGGTCGTGGCCGGGGCGGTCGGTGACGAAGTCGAAGGCGTCGGCGGGCTGGTCGAGGAGTTCGAGGATGGTTTCCACGACGGTGCGGTTGTCGACCTCGCCGTCGGCGCCGATGAGGTAGGTCTCACCGATCTGGCCGCGGTCGATGATGGTCCACACGGCGTCGTTGTGGTCGTCGACGTGGATCCAGTCCCGGACGTTGCGGCCGTCGCCGTAGAGCTTGGGGCGCACCCCGGAGAGCACGTTGGTGATCTGGCGGGGGATGAACTTCTCGATGTGCTGGTACGGGCCGTAGTTGTTGGAGCAGTTGGAGATGGTCGCGGCCACGCCGAAGGAGCGGACCCAGGCGCGCACGAGCAGGTCGCTGCCGGCTTTGGTCGAGGAGTAGGGGCTCGACGGGTTATAGGCGGTCTGTTCGGTGAAGCGGGCGGGGTCGTCGAGATCGAGGTCGCCGTAGACCTCGTCGGTGCTGATGTGGTGGTAGCGCACCCGGTGGGCACGGACCGCTTCGAGCAGGGTGTAGGTGCCCACGAGGTTGGTGGAGACGAACGCCGACGGGTCGGCCAGGGAGTTGTCGTTGTGGGATTCGGCGGCGAAGTGCACGACGAGGTCTGTGTCGGCGACGAGTCGGCCGACCAGAGCGGCGTCGGTGATGTCGCCCTCGACGAGTTCGACGCGATCGGCGACCGGGGCGAGAGTGTCGGGGTTCGCGGCGTAGGTGAGTTTGTCCAGGACCCGGATCGAGACGCCGGGGCGGGTGGCCAGTGTGCGCAGCACGAAGTTGGCGCCGATGAACCCAGCACCCCCGGTTATCAGAATGCGCATTAAGATCCTTTGATCTATTCGAGATCGCTGACGTCGCGTCCTTTACAACACTCCAAACGCGTGGGATATGAGACACGATACCCACGCGGTTCTGCGAATGTCACCTCAGTCCAATAGTCTGCACGAATGAAGGGCATAATTCTGGCCGGCGGTACGGGCACGCGGCTGCACCCCATCACGCAGGGAGTGAGCAAGCAACTCGTCCCGGTCTACGACAAGCCGATGATCTACTACCCGCTCTCGACGCTCATGCTGGCCGGGATCCGCGACATCCTGATCATCACCACCCCGCACGACGCCCCGGCCTTCGAGAACCTGCTCGGCAACGGCGACCAGTTCGGCATCGACCTCACCTACAAGACCCAGCCCTCCCCGGACGGACTCGCGCAGGCCTTTGTCCTCGGCGCCGACCACATCGGTACCGACTCGGTGGCACTCGTCCTCGGCGACAACATCTTCTACGGCCCCGGACTCGGCAGCCGGCTACAGGGTTTCGAAAACGTCGACGGCGGCGCGGTGTTCGCCTACTGGGTCGCCAACCCGGAGGCCTACGGCGTGGTCGACTTCGACGCCGACGGCACCGCCATCTCGCTGGAAGAAAAACCGGCACAACCGAAGTCGAACTTCGCGGTACCGGGTCTGTACTTCTACGACAACGATGTCGTCGACATCGCCCGCAACCTGCGGCCCAGCTCCCGCGGCGAGTACGAGATCACCGACGTCAACGCCCACTACCTCGACCGCGGGAAACTGTCGGTCACCGTCCTGCCGCGCGGCACGGCGTGGCTCGACACCGGCACGTTCGACAGCCTCCTCGACGCCGGCAACTTCGTCCGCACCGTCGAACAACGCCAGGGACTCAAAATCGCTGTCCCAGAAGAGATCGCGTGGCGGCAAGGCTATCTCTCCGACGAAGAGTTGCGGGCTCGTGCCGACAAACTCCGCAAGTCGGGTTACGGTGACTACCTGCTCAAGCTCTTAGATCGTGCGGACGAGCCTGATTTTTGATGTTTCGGGCTGGGATTACGGTTAAGCACTAACCCCGGTTTTGGGCGCCTCGATTAGTGCTCAGTAATCGGATTTTGTCTGCGTTCCTGTCGCTCCCTGTCGCCAAGGCTTACGACATAGCGCTCGGGAGACGGCGAATTCCTTTGTGTGTAAGAGGTGGGTTGGCAGCGACTCTCAGTACGCCCCGTCCTTCGCAACAACTGCCTTCACTGTGCGCCAGAGAATCAGGGCGTCCTGCATGATCGACCAGTTTTCGACGTAAGAAAGGTCCAATCGGACAGACTCCTCCCAGGACAGATCGGAGCGCCCAGACACCTGCCAGAGGCCGGTCATACCCGGCTTAACTAGCATCCTCCGCGCGACACGACCGTCGTAGCGCTCTACTTCGTCCGGAAGGGGTGGCCTCGGCCCAACAAGACTCATTTTTCCCGCAACCACGTTGAAAAGCTGCGGCAGTTCATCGAGGCTATATCGGCGAATAACCGCCCCAACTCGGGTCACTCGAGGGTCGTCTCTCATCTTGAAGAGCACACCTGAACCCTCGTTGAGACCTTGGAGGTTTTCCTTCAGGGCGTCGGCGTCCTGCACCATAGAGCGGAACTTCCACATCGAGAAGTGCGAGTTGTTGAGCCCGACTCGGGTTGCCCGGTAAAAAACGGGCCCTTCGGAGTCGATCCGTATTGCGATCGCCACGCCGATAAACAAGGGCGCAAGCACTGTGAGGATTGCTGCAGCGCCGATCCTGTCAACGAACGCTTTACGGAATCTATTAGCGCCCTCGTACCTCGGCTTATCGATATGCAACAGCGGCAGTCCCGCCACGGGACGAACCATGACTCGCGGTCCCGCGACGTCGGTGACGCCAGGCGCGACCATCATCTCGACATCGAGACCCTCGAGATCCCAGCTCAACGCCTGCATGGCTTCGTGACCAAGTGCTTCGGCCGAGGTCACAGCCACAGTCGTTGCCCCTGAGTCCAGAACCGCTTCACAGACGTCGTCGAAACTGCCACAGACCGGGACACTAATATCATCCACGCGAACGGACTGTCGTTGGGCAACGCGACTAGGGAGACAGACGCCGACGACCTGGAAGCCGAGATTCGGTTGACGCAGCAGCCGTTGCATCATAGGGACGGCTGAAGTTTCGCCGCCCACTACCAGGACCCGCTCCAGATTCCGCGAGTTGATCCGCTGGTGCCCGAGCCATTGCCGCCAGAGCCAACGCGACAGAAGCAACCCCACAGTGCCTACCGGGAGCGCAATCGCGATGAAGCCTCGCGCGATGTTGAGCCGAAACAACAGGTCGACCATCGCCATCACGCCGAAGACGGCAAGACAGGCAGTGACGACCCGGCTGTACTCCTGAGACCCAGAACCGACGATCCTGCGGTCTAGAGTCTGAAATGCACGGAGCGAGAGGATCCAGATAAAGGCCAGCACTATCGAGACCAGAATAGCTGGCAACTTAGCCGCGCCGTTGGGCGTCGTCGCACTCTCTGCGCCGAACCGCACGAACTGAGCCAGGCACACTGCCGCGATCACGACGATAGCATCGGACCATGCCAACTTGACCACGTAGCCGTGCACCCATGACCGCGACTGGTCCCTCGCTCGACTGGCGATGCGCAACCGCAACGGCGTGCGCTCTGCACGCCCCAAGCCAAAGGCCGGACCGTGGGCCACTGCCAACCTCCCAACACATTGAACCTGAAGGCGGCGATCGGCCCCTACGCCCAACCACCAGAACGTCGACGACGTTGAAGCCGCGATTCGCTTCACGACTGTGGGTGAGACTATTTCAGGATGGTCACGGTTACAACTTGAAAATCACTTGTAGTCCGGTCGAGTGACAGTTGTGTCGCAATTTTGTATCTCGAATCCTCTCCAGAAACCCGCCCGCCTAACTTCAGCGTCGCAGGTAGGGACTGCCGCGCGTGACAGAACTGCTAGCGACACGCAAAGCCCTGCCCTGCCTGCGGCTTTGAAGCCCGCTCCCGTCACATGAAGCTGTGATCGGCACCACAGCCAGCACAGTTCTTGCGTTCCCAGCGTTATCGGTCGATCTCAATCGGACCCGCAGTGCGCATTACGAACTATCTAGAGATTCGACATATTTTTGCCATTCCGCATTTAGTAAAACGCCATCGAAAAAGTGTGCTTACGCGGTTGCCTTTCGCCGTTGCCTCTGTAGCGAATGGTAATTTCCGTCGACCACACCGGCTACCCGCGCAGTCGTCCGAGCGAAGGCAAGCAAGAATGGCAGGATGGCCGGTGAAGCACCCTTCGCGCTCGGTGAAGCAGTGATCGCCCGTCGAACCCTGCTCGTGGCGTCGCTCGCAGTGGCGGGCGCACTGCTTCCTTCCTGCTCACAGGGTTCAACTGCTGCGACGTTCTCGTTGCCTAAATGCCCATGGGGCGCCTTTCTGTCTGGGCCGGCCTCGCAGTCACGCGCGACATTCGACCGTTTCGCAGCCCTTGCCGGTGCCGAACCGGACCTCCTGCATTTGTACGCGTCGACGCGAGATTCGCACCCGCAAGTTCACCTCAACAAGATTCGTCATCTGAAGGCGATCCCCGTCCTCTCGCTCGAACCGTGGAACCCGCAAGTCGGGCCGTCCCAGCCTGAATTCAGGTTGAGCAGCATCGTTGCTGGTCAGCACGACTCCGACCTACAGCGGTGGGCTGCGGAACTGGGTTCATGGGGGCACCCTGTCCTGCTGAGATTCGCTCAGGAGATGAACGGGACCTGGTATCCGTGGTCTGTCGGGCTGTACGGGAATACCGCGGCGGAGTACCGCGCGGCGTGGGTGAGGATGCACCGGATCGTCAGCGCCCAGGCGCCCAATGCCGAGTTTGTCTGGACTCCCAATGTGCTCACTGAAGGTACGCGAGACTTCGTCGATTGCTACCCCGGTGATCGGTTCGTCGACTATCTCGGGCTCGATGGCTACAACTGGGGTGACACCCCGGGCCACCGGTGGCAGTCCCCCGAGAAGCTGTTCTCGGCGAGTGTCGCCGCCCTGCGGCAGCTGAGCGCCGCGCGGCCGATTGTCCTAACGGAGGTCGGCTGTGCTGATGGAGCAGACCCAGGACAGAAGGCGCGATGGATTTCTGAATTCTTCGACGTCGTCATGGGCAATTCGGACGTAACCGGGTTCATGTGGTTTCAGACTGACAAAGAGCGCGACTGGAGATTGAATTCGACCCCGTCGAGTACACAAGCGTTCCGGGACGGGCTGGCGAACTGGATCAAGAGCTGACCAACCCTGAGATGATTGTCACCGCTGACGGGGCACAAATCTTAACCGCCGGCTGAGCGAATCTGGCATAGCGGACCTGATACTGGTCAGATGCCACCCGAGCCCATCCCGCCGACCGTGTTCCACTCGCTGATGATCTTGAACCTCTTGTTCGTGACCGGCGCGTGGAGCCTCGCGCGTCCGAGCTACCCGGTCGCTGCGGTTCTCACTGCTCTGTCTGGTGCGTGGTTCTTCTGGAACGGTCCGATCGAGGGGCGGGTGCTGGTCTCTATCACTCTCGAGCACGGCTTTACCGAGTCCGACATTCTGTGCATTGTCGGGGTCGTTCTTGCTGGTGTCGCGTGTATCCGCACGCGCGAACGGCGAAGGTGGGAAGAGTAGGGGTTGAGTGGTGCGGGGTGGTAGTCGCCTGGTGGCTTCGACTCGGCTCCTCGCCTAGCGGCTCGGGGCCGGCTCAACCAGCGGGGGTGGTTCGGGGCCGGCTCAACCAGCGGGGGAAGCTCGGGGCCGGCTCAACCAGCGGGGGGAGCTCGGGGCCGGCTCAACCAGCGGATCGACCGTTGTAGTCGAAGCGTTGCCGGTCCAGCTGCCTGCGGACCGCCGGCTCCAGGACCCGCGCGGCTGTTGCCGTGAGGTGTGAGTCGTCGCGGTAGAACAGGATCTTGTTGTGCGCGGCCCGGCAGGAGTCGCCCGAGCACAGCAGGTCGTTGACGTTCACCGTGGTGATGTCGCGGTGATCGTCGCGCGAGGCGGCGTCGATGATCGGCTCGACGCGGGGGTAGTCGTCGAAGTTGAATTCGCACTGCGTCCAGTCGTCCATCGACCCCGAGATGCAATCAGCGACCTGGAAGCCCGGGTATGGGGTGTCCGCGATGTACACCAGGTTCGCGCCGGTGTTCCGCAACTGCGTGAGCGTGTGCTCCCACGCAGCCTCGGAGACCTCCCGCGATGGCACATACGTCGACAACGACGACACGACGATGATCCGCGGACCCACCTCGGCGATGCGTCGCAGCGTGGTCTCGCGCCACTCCTGGCAATCCGCTTTGACGTAGGGCTCGAAGATCCCGCGCTGCGGCCGTAGGTGCTGCGCCGGACAAGCCGCCTTCGTGAACTGATGGACTCGCCACCCGTGATCGGCGCCGATCGTGCGGATGACGTCTGCCCACTGGTCGGCGTGGCTGTCGCCGAACAGCACCACCGGGATGCCGTCGGGCGGACCGAAGACGCAGTCGGCGCGCGCTTCCACGTCGCCGACCGGGATCAGACACTCAAACGGCTCCGGCCGGTCGTCGAACGCCTGGAAGGGATTGGGCGTGACCGGGCCGCTCGGTTCGCCTGCCTCGGCACCGAAGACCGACTGGTACGTCAGCGCCGCATTGGCGACGGTGTCCCGACTCGCGAGCTGCACGGTGACGACGCCGGCGGTCATCGTCACCGCCAGGGCCACCACTACACCGGTCAGGCCCAGTGAAATCGACGCAGACGCATTGCGCTTCAACTCGCGATTACGGAGCAGTGGTTCCTCGAACAGGATCGTCGACAACGTCGCCAGCACCAGGGAACCGCCCGAGACCAGCAGCAGTATCGGCCAACTCGACGCACCCGCCACCGACTCGTACAGCACGATCGCCGGCCAGTGCCACAGGTACCAGGCATAAGAAATCCGGCCGAGGAACTTCAGTGGTGGCGTCGCCAGAAGGTGACCGACGAACACCGATCGCGTGCCCACCATGCAGCCCGAGCCGATCACGAATGCCGCGCCGATGGTCGGCAGCAGCGCCGCCGTGCCGGGGTATGGCGTCTGCGCGTTGATCACAAAGCCCGCGACCAGTACGGCGACCAGACCTGCCCAGCCGACCGCGAAGGCCATCGGGGCACCGAGACGGTGCCCGCCGAAGCGAGCTAGCGCCGGTAGCGCGATCGCCACCAACCCGCCGACACCGAACTGCCAGGCCCGCGTGTAGGTGGCCATGTACGCCGTCGCCGGGTCGGTCGAGGTGATCAGGATGGCGAGACCCAGGGACACGGCGCTGACGATCAGCACCGCCAACCCGACCGACCATCGGACCGACAACACCCGGCCCAGCGGCGTGCGCATTGCCAGCGCCGCAGCCGCGATCACCAGGAACGGCCATACGAAATACAACTGGGCCTCGATGGCGAGGGACCAGAAATGGGTGGCCAGACTGCCGTCGATGGCCCCCGCCAGATAGTCGGCGTTCTGCTCGATGAAATGCCAGTTCGACAACTGTGCGGCCGCGGCCAGCAGGTCGATGGCCTGCTTGAACACCTTCAGCAACGGCATCAGGAACGCTGCGGCGACGATCGACACGACGATCACCAGCGCGGCCGGCGGGATGATGCGCCGAGCCCGGCGAGCGAAGAAGTTGCGCAGCGAAATTCGACCGTGCCGCTCGTACTCGCGCACCAGCAGCCCGGTGATCAGGAACCCTGAGATCACGAAAAAGACGTCGACGCCGACGAATCCGCCCGTGAGAACCGGGACGTGCGAATGGAACAACACGACCAGCAGGACGGCGATACCGCGCAATCCGGCGATGTCGTCGAAGAAGGTGTTCGGCGCCGAAGGTTGAGGTGACGGGCCCGCCGGTTGCGCACGGAGCGGAACTGTCGGCGCGTCATCGGCGCTGATCGGCACCGCTCCCCCGGCTGTATGTCTGCTCACTGCGTATCCCACGGCAGCATGACGTCGAACCATCCCAGCGCCAGCGCCGCGATGAACAGGATCACGCAGGTGTATCCGACGGCCTCCCAGGCCGAGATACGGTTCCAGTTGGTCGCCGTCGGCCGCTTGCCCGTGGTTTCGATCGGTGCGTCATCCGGTGTCGGGTCGTGCGTCGTCATTCAGCGACCTCCGCGTGTCGATCGCGTCGCCGCGGCAGCAGGATTTTGATGAACTCCACGAACAGCGGGAGTGCCAGATAGGTGTAGGCCACCACGAGCCCGACCATCATCCAGAACTGGCCCAGCCCGTACTGCATCACGTCGCGAATGATGAACACCCAGAACACCGGCAGCGAGGTACCGAGCGTGATCGCGCCGAGTGCGCTGATCGAGCGGGCCAGCGAATTGGACTTCCCGATCGCGCCCGTCGGCACCCAGCCGATCTCGCGGCCGATCATCTTGTGCCAGATCGCGACCACGTGGGCGAAGCTGTACGCCATCTGGATGCGGAGTACCTCGAACCGCCATCGAGTCCTCGACACCAGCGGAAACAACACGACATACACCCACAGCCCCAACAGGAACGGCACCAGCTGCTCCGGCCGCACGTCCTCCGGATAGAAGGCGGCCATGACGACGCCCGGGAGGAAGAGGAGGAAGACGTTCATCGCGGTGGTGAGGTAGTAGAAGACGCCGGCCCAGTCGGCGATGCGTTGTCGGAGAGTGCGCTCAGAGTGCGCAGAAGGGACGCGGGAGAGCGTCCCCTGGCACCAGCGGTATTGCTGGTTCAGAAAGCCCGCGAGGTCCGCTGGACACAACCCACGCGACAAGACGACCGGTACATAACGAATGCTGTATCCAGCCTGCTGGACCAGCCGGCCGGTGTGCAGATCCTCGCTGTGCTCGATCGCTGCGAAACCTCCCACGCGGTCGAGAGCTTGGCGCCGGTAGACCGCCGAGGTACCGACACAGTTCGCGGCTCCGATCCGATCCCGCGACGGCAAGACCCAGCGATAGAAGAACTCTTGCGTCGCGCCGGCCGTGCGCTGAATCCAGTTCATCGCCTCGGTCGTCGAGAAACACTGCGGGCTCTGGACGATCGCAACCTGCGGGTCGTCGAGGTAAGGCACGAGATGGGCCAGAAAGTCCTGGCGCGGGCAGAAGTCGGCGTCGAAGATGACGATCAGTTCGCCGCGACTGATGGTGCACGCGTACCGGAGGTTGCCCGCCTTGCGTAGATGGCCGCGATCCGGGCGGACGACGTAGGTGAATCCGAACTCGGCAGCCAGTTCGTGCACCTCGCCTCGAGCCGCGTCGTCCAGAACGTAGACGTTCAGCGGGCCGCGCCACCGGAGAGCCGCGATGTGTCGATAGGTGTTACGCAGGATTGCGATGCTCTCACCGCAGGTGGGGAGAAAGACGTCGACGCTCGGATACGAACGATCCGAGGGCTGCCAGTTCGTGACCCGTTGCTGGTGGGACCGCCAAGTGATCCGCCGGCGGTTCATTCCCGTCGCCAACGAGAGCGCATTTCCGATCACGTTGGCGAGAAGAACGATGAGGACGGGCAACAGCCACACATGGGTCGTCGCGAAAGCGGCGAGGGAAATGGACACCAAGACGAATGCAGCAATGAGAACGAGTTGCACCCAGCGCATCTGCGGGCCGAGATATTCGTACACCTCGGCATCAGACGGCGCGGCCACCGCAAGCGGATCACGCTCGGCCGCGGGCGGTTCGGCGGACCGACGGGAGGCTGTCGCGAAGGCGACAGTGTCGGCGTCGCCGTATTCACCGAGAGATGACGCGCCCGCCCGACGGGTCCCGGTGATCGACTCCACGCCCTAGAGAATCGGGCAAACAGATACGTCGAAGCAAACCGTGGGAATCGCCGGGATACCGTTCTCGGGTGAGAAGAGGGTGGCGCCGCGTCCGAACGGCGGGCGTATGGGTCGTCGTGGCGACCCTGGGTGTCGGCTCTGTGGCCGCCTGCGACTCGACGTCCGAGACCGACGAATCCACGCGATCGGTCGCCTCGGAGGCGGTCGACGCGCCGCCGTCACCCTCGCCCGTACTGGTTGCCGACGTGCGCCGTGCGCGCGGTCAGATCGTCGGCACCGACACCGTTCCGGATGCGTGGTTCGCCGCGCTGCCGCCCGGCATCACGGCTCAGCGCCTCGTTTATCGATCGGCATCGGGACTCGACGGCAAATCGACGACCGTCAGCGGCGCCCTATTCGTCCCCGGATCGGCTCCCCCGCCCGGCGGCCACCCCCTGATCTCTTACGCGCACGGCACCACCGGCATCACCCGGGATTGCGGACCCTCCGACCAAGACATGATGTTCGGAGATCTGACCGCCGTCGCCGACTTCCTCACCGCGGGATATGCCGTGGTCACGACCGACTATCAGGGCCTCGGCACCCGCCCCGAGAGCCAGCCACCGCACCCCTATCTCGAACCCCGCACCGCGGCCTACAACGTCATCGATGCTGCCCGGGCCGCACAGTCGGCCGGTCTCGGCATAGGAGGCCGGTGGTTCGCCGTCGGCCGGTCCCAGGGCGGGGGCGCCGCCTGGTCGACAGCGGAGGAGTTCGCGCAGTACGGCGATGGCGCCGGGGACTTGGTGGGTGCGGTTGCCGTCGCGCCCCTGCTGGATGCCGGCTACTTCGTCACCCGCGCGCAGGAAGGGAGTCTTTCGCGCGCGCAACGGTTCCTGTATCCGCTGGTCGTGCACGGTGTGGCCCAAGCCCGTCCTGGCGTCAACCCGGGCGATCATCTGGCCGGCCTCGGCACCGAGGCTGTGCCGGTGTGCTCGGCCGGTCGCACGGCGCTGGCGGGCTTGTCGGTGCCGGATGATGCCGCACTGAACGCGGTGACTCCGGGCGCAGCGCAAACCCTGTCCCGCGCACTCGAGGGTTACGCCCTACCGCGGCTCGCCACGAATGTCCCGATCGCGGTCTTCTACGGCGGCACCGACCCACTCATCCCCGTCGACGTCATGGAAGACACCTTGGCTCGAGCCTGCGAACTCGGCGACCGGTTGATGCGGGTCCGACACGACCAGCAGGGACACGGCGTCGACCCCGGACCCGCGATGGCCACCTGGATGCGGGACCGACTCGCCGGAGTACCGGCCCCCACCGACTGTTGAATCACATCGGGTTCGGCGTCACGCGCACTCGGAATCAACGCCCGCTATGGTGACAACGTTGGCTGGGGGGCCTCAATCGAGTTGGAGATTACGTAGATGTTGAACGCTGTGAAACGCGTTTTTGGTTCCGCGCCCATCTGGGCCTGGATCGTGATGGTTGTCTGTGCGGTGATCCTGATCGTCGGACTCATCGTGTCCAGCAATCGGACCGCGCCGACGTCGACATCTTCGGCGGGTGTGACCCCGGCCAGCATGGCTCCCCTCGAGCAGCCGGCGACCCTCGAATTCATCGAAGACGCGGAAGCGAATCCGGCCGAGCCCCGGACCATCGTTCTTCTCGGCGACTCGACCGGTGCCGCCCGGGACGGCTGGGCCCCCGCCCTCGGGACAAGGATCAGCCAGAAACTCCAACGCCCGATGGCAACCAAATTCTGGAATGCCACCACCAATGACTACGGCGCCATGGTCGGGCTCGGCGACGGCCCGAACGGCCCGATCGGTTTCTGGAACGGCAGCGCTTCCGGAAAAGACGCGAACTATGCGCTCGAGAATCTCGACAAACTGATCACCCCGGACGTGACGCCGAATCTGATCCTGCTCAATTTCGGCCACACCCAGGACCCGAACACCCCGCTCGCCGAGCAGCTCGAGCCGCTCATCACCGAGTTGCGTCAGAAGTACCCCAACGCCGAGCTCGTGGCGATCAAGCAGAGTCCCGCGCAGGGTGGCGCCACGAACGCGATCATGGAGGGCTACGCGTCCGCGATGGACGCCGAGGGCATCCAGGTCATCGACGTGTACTCCGCCTTCCCCGCCGACTCCGCCGCGCTCCGACCGTTGCTGCGCGACACCGTGAACCCCAACCCGGCCGGCCAGCAGATCTGGACGACGACCGTGCTGAAGGCTTTCGAGCTGCAGGCGTAGTGGCTTCGACAAGCTCAACCAGCGGGGGACGTCGCGCGATCATCTCGCTGATGCTCACATTCGCGATCATTGTGCCGCTGTGGTCGGCTTCGGCCACGGCAACCGCCTCGCCCCCGCCGCCCCATCCCAGGCTGGACCACTCGGTCACAGTGCAGGTACCCGGGCTGGTCTGGGGCATCGGCGGCGCCGGAGTCGTACAGCCGCGTGTGTTCTACGGACGTGGCCAGATCTATCCGTATCCCCTCGGCTACGGATTCCGCTGGCATTGGCGCAATCTCACGACCGGAGCCGCCGGCTGGATTCCGTACGACTACCCCCACCGCCGCAGCACCATCCGCACCGGAGCCGGCCAACTGGTCGTTACCGGCGAGTACTACCCGCAGCAGAACATCATCCTGAGCACTACGGTCGCCGCCACCTTCTGGGTGAACCCGTAGGGACCAATCAGCCCGATCCCTTGATCCGGTAGAGCCGGAACTGCGGTTTGCCAGTCGGCGTCGTCACCGTCATCGCGACGGTCGCGATCCCCGCACCGTCGTCCCACAGCGTCGGATACCGGACGTTGATGGCGTCGAGCGAACCCAAACCCGTCGGTCGCTGCGTCAGGATGTACTGCACGCCCTGCTCCACGGGCTGGTTGAGCTTTGCGAAAAAATCGAAGTCGCTGCGCACGACGAACTGCTCGGGGTGCTCGGACTCCAGCCAGACGCGCGAGACCCCGAAAGTATCGACGAGGACGGAGCCCTCGGGGAGGTTCTGATCGTCCAACCATGCGGCCACGTTTCCCGACACGTCACCGAACCAGTAGAACCAGAAGTCCGACGGCGGATAGCGGTCCGGCCAGAACGCCGAGCGCAGGCCGTACTCCTCCTTGCCCAGTGCCGGGTTCAGCATCGACGACGCGGTCACCGGTAGCGAGGTCGCGAGGACCAGGGCCATGAGGGTGGTGAGGGTTGTCCTTTCGACACACGACCTCCGCAAGCTCCGGTCGCTGCTCAAGGAGCGGCGGGTGTCCGACCTCCGCAAGCTCCGGTCGCTGCTCAAGGAGCGGCGCCCTTCGAGGCTCGTCGCTAACGCTCCTCGCACCTCAGGGAGCAGACGGAGGGCGGGCCCGCACGCGACGAGGACCGCGACGACGATCAGCGGCGTCGACGCCAGGTAGAAGCGGAACCAGCCGAAGGTCGAGCCAAGGATCACCGCGGACATCTGGAACAGCAGAACCGAGCCGAACACCACTGCCGGCACCGCGGCGTCGACCCGTCGCAATCGGACGGCGATCCAGGCCACGATCGGCAGCACCGCGAACAGCAGAGGCTGCATGCCGAGGAGGTTGCCGAGGATGACCTCCGCCAACGGCCCCGTCCCGACGTCCTGGGCGGACACGATCCCGGCGGCCTCCACCTGGGCGGAGTTGCCGTATTGGGAGGAGAACTGCGAGAACGCATTTCCGTCGAGGAGCCAGCCGAGACCCGCCCAGACGACGAAAGCGAAGGCTACCGGCATCGCAACGATAATTGCGTCGTGTACCCCGAAGGGTGCCGCCACCCGCCATCCGTCGAGACCCAGAACGCCATCGGGCCGATGCCGCCACGCCGACACCACGAACACCCCGACCGCGACACCTGCGGCCGCAGGCAGCGCCTCGTACCGCGTCAGGTACGCGAGACCCAACGCCACACCGGCGACAACGAGATCGAGGACCCGTGAGCGGTTCAGCCACAGCAGAATTCGACGACACGTCCACAGCAGGAAAAACAGGAACGGCGCTTCACTCATCCCCATCCCCGCGTACAGGATGATCATCGGATTCACCGCGAACGCGGTGACCGCGATCCACAGCAGCACTCGTCCGGATCCGTAGTCCAGCGCGATGCGTCGGACCTGCCAGCCGGCACCCGCCATGAACAGGGCACTCATCACGGCGCCGGCGAAGCCCACTCGACGCAACTCCGGCCACAGACTCAGCGGCCAGCGTGACGACAACTCGACCAGCGGGATCTCGACCAGGCTCGGTAGCGGATTCCACACGAACCCGATCGCACCCAGGTGAGGATCTCGACTCCAGATGGTGAATCCGGCGTTGCCCATTCGACTACTGGCATCGGGATTGATGTATCCGACAACGAGATACAGGTACGCGCCGACTGCCAGATAACCGGCAGCCAGACCGCCGAACAGGCCGATCCCCCACCACTGCGACCGGGTGAGTCGGCTGCGACTCCCCGCCGGCAGCGGCACGAGGCCCGCCGCCGGCGTCGCCGCATCACCACGCAGCGTGAGGGTCATGAATCTGCGGGTCCGTCAGCGTCCGAGCCACCGAATCGTCGGCGGTACAACATCACTGCGACCGCCACCAGGACACCGACCACAACCACTGCAACGCTGACACCCAACCAGACCACCCAGCTGGTGCCGACCTGATCGACCTCGGTACGCGGACCGTCGGCCCGCACCGTCATCAGTTCGGCCTGTCCAGCGCCGCCGGCCACCAGGACGTCCCCGCGCAGGTTGGCCAGGTCCCCTTGCTGTGCATCGAGATAAGCGAACAGCGGGTCGACCAGACTCCACGACCCCGAGGTACTCACCAGCACGACGGTGCGCGAGTTCTGCGAGAACGCCTGGATGGTCCCCAGCCCTTCCGGAATTGCGAGTCGAACCTGGGCGGACAGATCCACCAACGTCGACGAGTCCTCGGTGTTGATCGGCGGATTCAGCGGGCGTGCGTTCGCGGCGGAGGCCACGACCAGGGCGCCGGTGTTGCTCGCGATCGCCTGATCGAGCGGCACCAGCACCGGTGACAGGGCGGTGGCCGAACTCCGCTGGATCGAGGCGATCAGTTCGGCGGCGGCGTCGAGTTGCGCAGGGTTGGTGTTGTCCAGCGCGACCTGAACGGTCGGCTGCCAGCCCAACGGCACCGACGAGAATCCGCCCATGCGAACCGGTGTCGTGCTCGACGAAGCCGTCGACGACGGATCGATCTGGAATGTGAGCGGAACGCTGTGGGGCGAACACGCTCCCGGCGCCGGCTCGTAGGACACCCGGAACTCCAACGGCTCATTCGCCGCCACCTGCGCGGCCGGGATCGTGAACTCGGTGTCCAACACACCAGAGGAGTTCAGTGCGCTCGTCTGCAGGATCTCACCTCCGCTGAGTGCCATCACGTTGGCGCGCTCATTGTCGCGGACCGGGGTGTATCGCGCCTTCAACGCGACGTCGACCGCTCCGGGACGCCCCAACGCCAGGATCGTCGGATCGAATCCCGGTATCAGCGTGGCGGTTCCGAGGGCCTCCACCGACAGGCGGTCGGAGAACTCACCGAAGGTCACCGAGTCCGAACCCTGCACTGTGCGATCGCCGGCGGATTCGACTGCTGCTGAGGATGTCTGAGCGAGGTCGGTCAATCCGTCGCGGAACAGCGCAACCTGCTCGGGTAGTGAATCCTGGTCGCCACTGATCACCAGAGCGGCACCGGGCTGTCCGGCGCGCTCGACGCGGACGCCTCCGGGTCCGCCCTCCTCACGGACGACCACCACACGGTCGAGCGGACCTGCCGAACGCGGCACCCGCGCATCGGCCGACTCGACCACGTCGATCGACACACGTTGCGGGCGGTAATGATCCGCTATCGCAGCGACGACGCCGAGGGTGGTCTGTGCCGCAGCGGGACTCGGATCAACCGGGGTGTGCACAGTCACCCGGTTGACCACCGTGCCGAAGAAGTCCTGGATGGTGTCCGGAACCGACGCGACACCACGGAACCCGACGTTCAGGTTGGTCAGCGTGACATCCGGGACCGGACCACACACCGAGTCGTCGGTGCCGTTACGAAGAGTCAGGCGGAGGTCGGCACGACCGTTGTCGCCCACCGGCACCGCACTCAGCGGCACGCTGAACGGGGTACTGAGCTGCCGCGGACCGAAACGCGGCACCAGGATGGTGCCGATGATCGTGCCATCGGTGCGGGCCACCTGGATGAAGGCGTCGGTGACGTTGGTCGCTGTCGCCACCACTCCGGTGAGCGTCGTCGGGGACATGCCCTGGGGTACCGGAATGCTCACGCCGGCCGGGACGTCGGCGCCGTCGATGGTCACCGATGTCCCCATGCCGAGCTGCCGCCAGTCGAGCGTCGTCGTTCCATCGCCCGGGGCTGCAGCGGCCGGCGCCGCAACCCCTACGCCGATGATCAGCGCCGCCAGGACCACCCCCAGCGTGCGACGCAGTCGAGCAGAACTGTTACTAGGCATTCTCAGGACCTTTCGGGGGTCGGGACACACCGGGCATGGCCGAGAGCCCGTGCACGGTCTTTTCCCAGTAGGAGGGCTTGTAGATGAGCTGCGCCATGCTCTTGATCGCAGCCATGGACTGAAGGAACCAGTAACCGGGCACGAGCAGCGCGGCGCCGAGTAGGTAGGGCTTCCCGAGGGTGCGGGTCGACACGACGCCCAGCATGATGGTCGCCAGGTTCCCGACGGTGAACATCAGGACGCACAGGTAGTAGATGGGCCCCGGGAACAGGGAGTGCATGAAGTCGGGCTTGCCTGCGAACCAGATCAGCAGCAGCGTCCAGAACAGCAGGTTGAGGGTGTTGGCGATCGGCATGCCCGCGGTCAGGTTCGAGATCCTCAGGGCCGGAACGAGTCCGAGTTCGCGGACCATCTCGACCGGGTGACGGGTGTGCACCAGAAAGGTCTGTAGATAGCCCTTGTACCAACGCGAACGCTGCCGCACCCAGTTCACGACGTCGGCGTTCGCCTCTTCACCGGTGAGCGAGTCCAGGACGACCGTGCGATACCCATAGCGCGCCAGCCGGATTCCGAGATCGGCGTCCTCGGTGACGTTGTACGCATCCCATCCGCCGACCTCCCGCAGCACGTCGGTGCGGATGTGGTTCGACGTCCCGCCGAGCGGGATCACACACTTCGACGCACTGAGTGCGGGCAGCATGTAGGAGAACCACTGGTCGTACTCGATGGCGAACCACCGGGTCAGGAGATTCTCGCGCTCGTTGTAATAGCCGAGACGCGCCTGCACCGAGCCGACCTCGGGCGGACTCGCGGCGAAGACGGCTGCCGCTCTGCGCAATTGCAGCGGATCAGGGATGTCTTCAGCGTCGTAGATGGTGACGATGTCGCTGCGTTCCGATGGCAGACTCACGCGACGTTGCACGCTTTGGGTTTGGTCCGCGGCTCGCTCGGCGGGACCAGCACAGTGGTGATCCCGTCCAGATCGGCGTGCTCGACCGCCGCCCGGGTCTCGTGGTCGTCTTCTTCCAGGACCAGCAGGATGTCGAGTTTGTCTGCGGGATAGTCGATCTTGCCGACACCGGCGACGAGGTTGGCGACGATCTCGGGTTCGCCGTAGACCGGCAACAGCACGGTGTAGACCGGCAGGTCGGCGTCAGGAATCGCGCGTGCGTCGTCGTCGGACACCCTCAGCACTCCCCTGCCGGACATGCCGCGGGTGACGAGCACGAACTTGTCGACGCTCGAGACCAGGAAGTACACGGCACAGATGCTCAAGATGACCGCGAGCGAGACCCGCCAGGTCAGGAGGAACGCTGCCGCGGTCACGATCGCGAGCACGACGAGGCCGAGACGCTGCCTGCGGCTCAACGGATGTCGTGCCGACAGGGTTGAGACATGCCGCGCGTCGGTGACCGGTCCCGCGTCGGGGGTGGTCACCGAGTTGGTCGTTCGACGGCGTCGATCATCGACCACGCGAGATCGGTCAGCGCGACATCGAGGTCGGAGTCGTCGACGGGGTCCGGGGTGTCGTCGCCACCGCGGATGAGCCAACTGATGGGTTCGGCGACGGTGGTGGCATAGCTGGGCGGCTTCGGCTCCGCGACGTTCGACGATCCCGGCTGATCACGCGCGGCCATCAGGTAGACGGCGATGTAGCGCTCACCGGCCGGCGTGGGAACTCGCCAACCCCAGAATCGACCGGTCCACAGTGTTTGATCCGAGGTGCGGACCGACTCCAGTGTGTTGGCGATGCTGCCGAGCCGGGTGTGTCGGCCGTCCGAGGAGGCGGGAGTCGAGTGGATCGTCGCCGGCGGCACCGTCTCGTACCAGAGACCACGGCGGTAACTGGAGAAGCGGCCCAGATCCGCGGTGGAGAACACGTCGAGATAGGCGGTGGACAGCGGCCTGTTCTCGGGACCGGTCTGCCCCGTCGTGACGCGGTACCGACGCACGTCACCGTCGGACCCCATGACCCGTGGACCCCAGTCGAACACCTCGGGCTCGGTGATCCCGATACCGAGCGTCCGCAACTGCTCGAGCCACTCCTCGCCGATGGGCGGTGACACAACGGGTTTCGGCGATTCCGGGGCAAACGGGGTGACCGCCAGGATCACCAGTGCCACCAACCAGGCCGACGCGAGGGTGGCGATGGACTGCTTCGGGAGGCCGGCGCGTGCCGAGCCCGTTCTGCCGAACCGGAGTCGTACGACGATCGCGATCGCGGTCACCGCACCGGCGGGAACCGTGTAGGCCAGGACCGGGATGTCGTGGAGTACCGCAACCAGCACCGCGCCGCCGACGCCGGACAGCGCCGCGGTGGCGAGGGCGACCCGCGGGTGCCGACGCAGCGCCATGTACGTCACGACGAGGGCAATCGCCACGGACAACGCGCCGAAGGCGACGGTGGTGCCGCCGAGCACCTGCCCCATCAGCAGGTAGTTCGGCGGAAAGCAGGTCAGCAGGAACAACCAGATGAGGTAATCGCGGACGACGCGTCGGATCCCGAAGACCACGATCGACGCCGCGAACACCCAGATGAGGAGCGGGATCAGATCGGCGTGCCAGAACGCCGCGACGGCCGGAATCCGCGGGATGACCAGGGCCGCCGTCAGTCCGAGCGCGCCGCCCACGACGACGACCAGGATGCGGTCGAACTCGCCGTCACCGATCTCACGGCCCCGTGACGAGACGTCGAGACCGAAGGCGATCATCAGACACCACAGGGGTACGAACAGCAGGTATGCCGTCGGCGACCCCTGGCGAAGCGCGTCGAACTCGGCAGCGATGGCCGGCGCGAACGCCAGCATGCCCGCACCGATCGTCGACGCGTACCGGGCGCCCATCGACATCTCGCGCGGCGCGGTCAGGACTTGCCGCTAGGAGCGGCGGCCGGTGTCGTGCGGCGTCGGCGCACCTGCGCCGGCGTCCACCGCATCCGGCGGTGACGCAGTGCCAACGTGATCAAGAATAGTCATGAGCCCTCCCCAGGCCGGCACCTGAGCATCGGGCTCCGGCGCCGAACACGAGTCGGTGTCAACCCCGCGGGGCCGCCCCCTGACATCCCGAATCGCGAACTAGAGAAACCATAACGCTAAAAAGAAAGTTGATTGACCATCACAGATCCGGCTAGTCCGTCCGGACGAAGGACACCCGGCCTTTCCGGGGATCTCGGTCAGTGACGGCGAATCGAGACATAAATGCCGCTGAACTGCGCACACTGGCTAGCTCTGACGTCCACGAGCTGCGTGTCTACGACCGATATCGCCAGTGCGCCATCGCCGGATCATGTCTCAGTTTTGTTGTTGACACGACAGGACGCGGACTTGGTCGGCCGTCCAAGTAAGTTAGCGAATTGTGTTGTGGCACAGTGATTAACAAGCTCTACCTGTGGGTTCGCAACAGGCGGTGGAGAGTCCCTTGCCCACCGTTGACGTCTATGACGACTGACAAACAACGGTTGTTGATTGGTCGTCGCAACAGGACTGTCGGGTGCACTCGGATCTCCGAATCGGCCGCCGGTCACGATGGGTGGGACTACATCCGCCGACGCCGCGACCACCGCATCGCGTGCCTCGACGGCGCGCGCTCTCGGTGCGTCGACTCTCGACCTGACGATCAGGCGGGTGCTCGCCCACACCGGGCCGGTCCCACCGACGAGGGCCCGGCGGGCGCCCATTCGGTGCGAGATCGCGAAACGGCCGTGACTGCAGTTCACCACTGTCGACGAACATCGACGCACAGTCGACGAAATACGATGCACAGTCGACGAATTCGTGGGTCTCCACCTGTGGAAAAGTCTCGTCATCGAACATATGTTCCTGTAACTTGGAGTCATGCCCGAGCTCGAAGCCCTCCTCGACCAACTCATCGAGACGACCCCGCCCGCCGACGACCCCACCGGCGAGTCGACATTCGACGCGTTGAACATGCTGCGACTGATCGGCAACGTCGTTGCCCATCAGATCGTCACCCACACAGCGCGACTCGACGACCTCGGCGTCGCACAGAAGACCGGCAGCACCACCAAGAAGCTGCTGATCGAGACAGGACATGCGCCGGCTGCTGCTCTTCGCACCATGCGCAGTGTCGACGCCCTGCCTGCGCTTCCAGCTCTGGCCCGACATGCCTCCGACGGGCGACTGACCAGCGAGATGGTCGATGCCGTCGTCCGCGGGATGAACGAGATCGATAAACGTTGCGGGGAAGTGCTTTCTGACGACGCGCGCTCACGATATGAGCTCGAACTCATCGCCCAAGCACTATCCGGCGCGACACCGACAGAAGTGCTCAAGTCCGCCCGAGCCGTCGCCAACACACTGGTTTGTGCCACCGAGGCGGGCCTCCCCGCCGCCGACGACCCATCGCTGAACGCGGTCAACGCCCACACCACCGACGACGGCCGCGTCGAAATCCGCGCCGACCTCACCCAGGTCGTGGGCGAGAAGTTCCTGGCGATGGTCGACGAACGCTCGTGTCCACGGCCCGAACCCGACGGCTCCGAAGATCGGCGTACCGCGGAGCAGCGGCGCGCTGATGCGTTCGAGCTCATCCTCGACCAAGCTGCCATCGGCGCGACCATAGATACCGTCGGAAGCCCCCGCACGCAACTGATGCTGACCATCCCCGCCACCGGAGACCCGGCAACACTCCCGTGGACCGGAACAGTCAGCCGAGTGACCGCGAAACAAGCAGCGTGCGACGGCTCGCTGACGGAGATCATCCTCGACAGTGAGGGCGTACCGCTGCAGATGGGTCACACCCGCCGGTTGTATCCGGCACACCTCCGCAAAGCGATCATCGTGCGTGACACCTGCTGCATCAAATGCGGTGCACCACCGTCACATACCCAGGTCCACCACATCCGGTCATGGGCCGACGGCGGACCCACCGATCTCGACAACGGCTGCCTGCTCTGCCAACGCTGCCACACACAGGTCCACCACCACGGCTGGGACATCGTGATGGGTTTCGACCGCCACCCCTGGCTTGTACCGCCCGTGTCGATCGATCCGCAACGCCGACCGCTACCCGCCTACAACCGACGCACCATGCGACTCGACGACGCCGCCTGACCACACCCCGCCAGAGACCAACAGACTTTCGCGAAGCACATTCCGCACCCGGCTAAGGCCGGTACCGCATCCGTCCCTTGACAACTCCACAGTGTGAACGGCGGCTCTGTCAGCGAGCCGCCGCCGACGCTCGATCGCGGGGCACCACCGCGTCGAGTGCCTCGGCGAAGGGCGGGATGAAATAGCGCGCGCCGAGGACGCAGCAGGCGTGACCGCCGTCGACCTCGAAGCGCTGTGCGCCGGGGATGCCGTCGATCAGCAGCTGCTGCCGTTCGGGCTCGACGACTCGGTCGCGGATGGAGACGACGACGGCAGTCGGGACGTCGACCTCGCGGAGCCAGTCGCGAGAGTCGAAGTCCCCCAGCCCGTTTCCGAAGTCACCGAGGTGCGACAGCGGCGTCGAGAAGAACTGTCGAAGGGCCCAGATCGAGGTGTGTGAGGTCGTCTTGTTCAGACTCTTCTCGGACACCCGCGGCAGGATGCGGTAGACGGGGCGGAGGATGCGTCCCATGCGTTCCGACGACGCGCGGTGCCGGGGATCGTGCGTGCTGAAGTACGGCCCGGTCGAACAGAGCACCAGACCGGCGACACGTTCCGGGTGGCGACGCCACACCAGCTGGGCGATGCCGCCGCCCATCGAGAACCCGGCGACCGTGAACCGGTCGATACCCAGGACATCGGCGAGGGCGACGACGTCGTCGGCGCAGTCACGGAGGTCGAAGGTGTCGGACTCGATGCCGCGGCCGTGCCAGCGCGCGTCCAAAGTGATGACGCGATAGCGGTCGTTGATCGCCGGGATCGTCGGGTACCAGCAGAGCAACCCGGTGGTGAGCACCGAATGCAGGAGGAAGACGGCGGGTGCGTCGCGCGGGCCCGAGTCGGTGACGAACGCTCGCCCGCGCCCCGGGAGGTCGACCATCCGGCCCTCCGGGATGTCCCGAGCCGGGTACGGGGTGAACACGTGGCGGATGGCGCGCGCGGTGCCGTGAACGAACTCGGGGATCACGCCACCAACGGTACGTGAGATGCTGATCACATGATCGACATCGCCCGTCCGAAAATCGAGGGGTCGATCGCCGTCGCCGACGGTGATCGTCGGATCGGATTCGCCGAGTACGGATCGGCCACCGGACGGGCGATCGTCTGGTTACACGGCACCCCCGGCGCCCGGCGCCAGATCCCCGTCGAAGCGCGTGCGTACGCGCTCGAACGCGGAATCCGCCTCATCGGGCTCGATCGGCCGGGCGTGGGGTCGTCGAGCCCGCATCGGTACGACAACGTCGCGGCCTTCGCACCCGACCTCGCCGAGGTCCTCGAGGCCCTGGGCATCGACGACTTCGCGATCATCGGGCTGTCGGGCGGCGGACCGTACGCACTCGGGGTCGCCCACGCCATGCCCGACCGGGTGACGGCGGCGGGCATCCTCGGCGGTGTCGCGCCGACGGTCGGACCCGACCGCATAGAGGGCGGGGCCATGCGGCTCGGCACGCTGCTCGCACCGCTCGTCAGCGTGGCCGGCGCGCCGATCGGCCAGGTGCTGAGCGTCGCCCTCGGCTTCGCCCGGCCGATCGCCGAACCAGCGATCTCCATCTACGGTCGACTGTCCCCGCAGGCGGACCGAGAACTGTTGGCGCGCCCCGAGTTCCGGGCCATGTTCCTCGACGACCTGCTCCACGGCGGAAGCCGACGCATGAACGCGCCATTCGCCGACGTCGTCGTCTTCGCGCGGGACTGGGGCTTCCGTGTCGGCGACGTCAGGGTGCCCGTGCGCTGGTGGCACGGCGACGCCGACCACATCATCCCGTACGCCCACGGCGAGCACATGGTCTCGCTACTCCCCGACGCGAAGCTGTTCGAGATGCCCGGCGAGAGTCACCTCAGCACCCTGCACATGGCGACCGACATCATCGACGAACTCCTCGCGCTGTGGGACCAATCGCGGCCGCCGATGGGCGAGTGATCCGCGGGTAGCGCAGGGTCGATCCAACCCCGCTGGTCGAGCAGCGTCGAACGAGCGCAGCGAGGCCGCCGCGCCCGTCGAGGCCACCTGGTGACCCGCGGCAAAGTGGCTTCGACACGGCGCCTCGCTGCGCTCGGAGCCGGCTCAACCAGCGGGTAAGGGGGCTTCGACACGGCGCCTCGCTACGCTCGGAGCCGGCTCAACCAGCGGGAAAGGTCACCTTCTCGACCAGCGGGAAAGGTCGCCCTCTCGACCAGCGGAAAGGGAGCCGAGGGAGACGCTCCAGCTCAGAGCGGCGCGGTCGCCGACAGGCCGGCCGCGAGGCCCAGCGCCACGGCCATGATCGCCAGTTCGACGACAGCCGCGCGCACGGAGGCGGGCTCGCTGCTGCGATGCCGCTGCACGGCCGGTAGCCAGCGTCGTCGGTGCCAGGCGGCGAGACCCACGAGGATCGCGAGGACTGCGGCCTTGGCAAGCAGGATTCGGCCGTAACCGCTGCTCACCAAGTTCGCCGGACCGTCGACCTCGATCAGGCCGGAGATCAGGCCGGTCACCGTGAGGACCCCGACGGCCCAGGGTGCGCGGCCGGAGAAGACCGGCAGACTGCGCGCCCACCCCGACCGGCCGCGCACCGAGAGCAACATCGCCGCGAGCAGTCCGCACCACCAGGCCGCGGCCAGCGCGTGGGCACCGATGAGGAACGGCCCCCACGAGTCGTTGCCGGCGTGCCCGGCGATCGAGGTGGCCAGCACCCCGATCGCCGCGAGCGCTCCGACCACGAGCACCGGGATCTCGATCCCGGTCAGCAGGTCCAGCACCACCCACGCGAGGATCAGGACCCCGGCCACCAGCGCCACCATCTCGGGCGCACCCGAGAACAGCACGTCGCCGAAGTCGCCGGCCTTGACGTCGAGCACCTCGACACCCGCCCGATCGGCGGTCCGCACCCAGGCGCTGACCAGCACGGCCAACACCCACACCCCGGCCAGCAGGCCGATCACCCGGCTCGAGGGCTCGGCGTCGACCGTCGACAGTGCCCCCAGGCCGAGCAGCATTACGGAGACACCGAGTGCGAGGGTCGTGGGCACGGCGACCAGATCCGGACCGTCGGGACGGGCGAGCAACCAGCTCACCACGAGACCGCCGGCCAGGGTCATCGCGAGGATCAACCCGTTGCGGACGGTCATCTGGTGTCAGCGCCGCGTCGAGGGTCGCCGGCTCAGCCAGAACACGACGCCGAGTCCGACGATCAGGACGACGGCGGCGCCGGCGATGAACCACCACACCGGGATTCCCTCGTCCGACGACGCATCGACCGCTTCGATCGCCGGGCCGGGTTCACCGTTGCCGGCGACCGCGAGCTCGAACGTGCGCTGTCCGCTGATGACGTGCCCATCGGCCGAGGTCACCCGGTAGTTGACGACGTACTCGCCGGCCGGACCGAGTTCGCGCACCCCGACACGCAGGTTGGGGCCATCGACCGTCGGGTCGCCGTTCTGCCAGTAGTGGTCGTCGGGTCCGACGACGTTGAGCACGGCGTACGACGACTGGATCGGCTCGTTGAAGGTCAGCATCACGGTCTGCGGACCGGTCTGCAGCGTCGCCCCCTCGGCGGGGTCGGAGGACACCAGCCGCGAGTGCGCCGACGCCGGGGCCGCCGCCCACGTTCCGACGAGCCCGAGACACAGCAGCGTCGCGAGGACCAGGACGACGCGTCGAACCGGCGCGCGACGGTCAGACATCGCCGCCGCCACGACCGTTGCGCCGCAGCGCTGTCAGCGCCGCGACGCCGATGACCGCGCCGAGAGTGCCGACCACCAAGCCGATCCCACCGAGCCAGCGCGCGGCGGAGTCCTCAGACGATGCCGACGACTCGGAGGTGTCCGAAGCGTCGGCGGTGCCCGTCGTCGAGGCGGCGTGCGAGCCGCCGTGATGCCCGTCGCCCGTGGCCGGGGGCAGGGTCAGCGTCGGTGCGGGCAGCTCCGGCTCGGAGCCGTCGTCGGGGGTCGGCTGGTTCCAGTCGGCGGTCTCACCGTCGGCGTAGGTCTGCAGCGCGGGGAGTTCGACGGTCTCCTGCTCGGGGAACGGTCCGCCGGAGAACCGGAACTGGCCGAACTGCCCGACCGGCACCCCCGGTGATCCCGGATCGGCGGTCCAGGTGATCTCGGTGACCTTGTCGTCCTTCTTGGTGACGACGGACTTCCAGCCGGGCATCACCTCCGGGCGGGCCGAGGTCAGCCCGGGCAGCGTCACCCGCAGCGCGGTCGTGGCGGCGGCGTCGGACTCGTTGGGGACGACGAAGGTGACGACGCCGTACCCGCCCTGGGTGACCGTCGGCGCGTTGGCGGTGACGTGCGCCGACGCGGCACCCGCACCCGCGAAGGAGGCGAGGCCGACGAGGGCGACGGCGGCGGCGGGCGCGGTGATGCGGCGGGCGATCGTCGCCCGCGGGGAACTGAGCTTCATGGATTGTGTCTTTCGATGGTGTCGGGACCGGTCCTCGTGGACGCGCGCGTCGACCCCACACCGTTCTGGTCTGGGGCCCGGGCGGCGTCAGGAGCCGTCGGGTGGTCCGCGAACACCGGTGCCGCACAACGCGGGTGCGACCGGAACACAAGGCGGCGTCCAGAACACCGGAGCGGCCGGATGTGCTGCGACGGCGACCGGTGGCACCAGCGATCGGATCACCGAGCCGATCGACGCCAGGAGGTGGGCACCGGCGACGATTCCGACCGCGCTGAGCGGGATCGCCACCAGGTGGGTGAGGAGCATCGGCAGCGTCGAGGTGTCGTGGGCTGCGTGCCCCGCGTCGAGCGCGAGAGACCAGTGACTCGCCGCCTGGGCAGCGGACAGGACCAGCGTGGTCGACGCCGCCGCCGTCGTGAGCCGTCCCCGGCGCGGCGCGAGCAGCAGCGACGCGACCACGCCGATCGCGGCGCTCAGCAGGACGCCCGACGAACTCGGCATCGCCCCACTCGCCGCACCGTGCGCGGCGACCGCCACCGCGGGAACCACACCGGCCGCAGCGACGCGTGCGAACGCGTCGGACGGTCGGGCGGTGCGGGACATGGGGCTCATCCTAGATCGGGCTCAACGAACCCCGACCACGGTGTCGCCGGGCGATGACAGAATCGACCCCATGTCGGATGCAACCCTCGGTGTGGAGGTTCGTGAACTGTCGTCGCCCGACGAGCTCGAGGACCTCCTACGGATCTTCGACGACGTGTGGCGGCCCGATCCGACGAACCGACCCGTGGGGACCGACATGCTGCGGGCGCTCAGTCACGCCGGCAACTACGTGGCCGGCGCCTTCATCGGCGACCACCTCGCGGGCGGGAGCGTGGCGTTCTTCGGCGCACCGGTCGGCGAGACCCTGCACAGCCACATCACCGGGGTCACCCGCCGCGGCCGTGGCCACCAGGTGGGTCATGCGCTGAAGATGCACCAGCGTCGCTGGGCGTTGGAGCGCGGACTGTCGACGATCACCTGGACCTTCGATCCCCTGGTCGCCCGGAACGCCTACTTCAACCTCGCGAAGCTCGGTGCGACGCCCGTGCACTACTACGAGGATTTCTACGGCGAACTCGGTGACGAGCTGGGCGGCGACGCCGACTCCGACCGGGTGTTGGTGGCGTGGGACCTGAAGTCCGCCGCGCCGTCGGCGCCGGACGGGTCGTCGAGGTCGGAGGGGTCGGTGGAGTCGGTGGACGAGGCGCTCGCCGATGGGGCCGTGTCGGTCATCGACGTCGAACAACCATCCCATCCCGTCGCGCACCACGAGCGCATCACCCCTGATGCCGGCGCCGTTGTCGAGGTTCCGCGTGACGTCGAGTCGATGCGGGTCAGCGCGCCGCTCGACGCCGCACGGTGGCGCATCGCGCTGCGAGATGCGTTGTCGCCGTTGCTCGTCGAGGGAGACGCGCGTCGGGCGGTCCGGTTCCTGCGGTCGGGACACTATGTGTTCGGACCGACCGGTTCGGGGGCGCGGTGACTGAAATGGCGGGTCCGCTGGAGCTGGCCCCGGCAGACTGGCACGGATATCCGCACACGCTCGCCGACGTGTTGCCGACGGTGGCGGGTGCACTCGGAATCGCGTCCGAGGGTGCGGGACCCGTTGTCCCACCGAGCGAGTCGGTGGTGCTGCTGCTCATCGACGGCCTGGGCGCGACCCTGCTGGACGACTACGCCGAGCATGCCCCCACGCTCAGGGAACTGACCTCGACGACGCTGCGTGCCGGGTTTCCGGCGACCACCGCGACCAGCATCCTGAGCCTGACGGGCGGCACGTCGTGCGGAGTGCACGGGATCATCGGGTACAGCTTCCGCCCGGGTGACGAATGCCGAACGCGCGGGTCACGACGAGTGCTCAACTCGCTGCGCTGGACCCTCGACGACGCCTCCGGACCGTCGGCGTTGATGACGTATCCCCCGGCCCTCGTCCGCACCGAGCGAGGGAGTCTCGAAGAACTTGCCGCAAAGGGTGTCCGGGTCACCTATGTCATGCCCGGCGAGTTCCGCGGAACCGGCCTGACGATGGCGGCCTTCCGCGCGTCGGGACAGTTCCTGCCCGCCGTGACGCCCGACGGCATCCGCGACGCCGTGCTGACCACCCTGCGGCGCCGGAGTCGGCATCGGCGTTTCGTGTACGCCTACTACAGCGAGCTCGACATGGCGGGCCACATCCACGGCCCGGGGTCGGCGGAGTGGCTGGAGAAACTGCGCATCGTCGAACGGCTGGTCGCCGACCTCGCCTCCGAACTGGGCGATGGCGCAACCCTTCTCGTCACCGGTGACCACGGGATGATCACCGCCGACCGGGCGATCGACATCGACACCGCCCCCGCCCTGCTCGACGGAGTCGACGCGGTGGCCGGCGAGGCGCGGGTCCGGCACGTCTACGCGACACCGGGATCGGCCGACGACGTGCTGAGCGGCTGGGCGTCGTATCTCGGCGACGCCGCGCACGTGGTCTCGCGCGAGCAGACCATCGACGAAGAGTGGTTCGGACCGATCGTCAGTGACGCTGTGGCACAACGCATCGGCGACGTCGTCGCGGTGGCCCGCGGCGCCACCACCCTCACCCGCAGCAAGCGCGAGACGATGGAGTCGATGATGCTCGGCCACCACGGCGCCTGGACCACCGCCGAGCAACTCGTGCCGCTCATCGTGGCCCGGGCTGCGTCCTGATCCGAGAGAAGCGGACAACCCCTGCTCCCTGATCCGAAGGAACGACCTGCCCCCCGCTCCTCAGCTCAGGGAGCGCCCGGAGCTTGCGGACGGCGCGGCCAACCACCGCTCCCTGAGCCTGGATCCGTGGACGGGTGCGGGGTGTCGATAACGTGAAAATGCCCTCTGAGCTGGAATGATTGGTGGTGTTGAGACAACAAAACATTCCAGCTCAGAAGGCACTTTCAGTGAAAGTATCGCACACGTTCTCCGCCACGTCCGCCATGTTCGACGACAACAACCTGGTGTCGCACGCCGGACTGGTACCGGTCATGGCGGTGGCTGAGTCGACCGGGTTGGCCGCATCGCTGGGCGACCGGGTCGATCTCGGCACCACCCAGGTCGCCTCCGCCGGGGCCAACCTCAATGCGAAACTATTGACCGTGATCGGCGGATTGTGTTGCGGCGCTGACAGTATCGACGACCTCGGAATGGTGCGCAGCGGTGGGCACACCCGCCTGTTCGACCGCGTGTACGCCCCAGCCACGATCGGACAAACGCTGCGCGAGTTCACCCCCGGCCACGCCCGGCAACTCAACGCCGTGATGACCCACACCTTGCCGGCGATGTGCGCCACCGCGGACCTGCTGCCCACCGACGGGTCCCGGGTATTTGTCGACATTGACTCGCTACTACGCCCGGTCTACGGCTACCAGAAAGAAGGCGGCTCCTACGGGCACGCCAAAATCGCCGGGCGTGAACTCCTGCGCAAAGGGTTGTCCCCGCAGGTCACCACCCTGTCCGCAGCCGGGCATCAACCGGTGATCGCCAACGCCTGGCTACGCGCCGGGCGCACCGCTTCCGGGAGCGGGGCAGCGAGAATGATCGCTGAAACCCTGACCACCGCACGCCGCTGTGGGGCGAGCGGGGAGATCACCGTCCGCGGCGACGCCGCCTATGGCACCGCCGCGGTGATGCGCACCTGCCAACGCCTCGCAGCGACGTTCTCGCTGGTCCTGCGCACCAACACCGCGATCACCCGCGCCATCACCGCGATCGGCGACGACGCCTGGACCCCGGTGCACTATCCCGGGGCGGTCACCGACCCCGACACCGGCGAACTGATCTCTGATGCCGAAGTCGCCGAAACCACCTACACCGTGCAACCGGACTCCACCCAGCCGGTCACCGCCCGCCTGATCGTGCGCCGGGTCACAGCCCACCACCCCGCCGGCACCGACACCCTGATGCCCGCCTGGCGGTACCACTCGTTTTTCACCAACACCACCGACGACACCGTCACCGCCGAACTCACCCACCGCCGCCACGCCATCATCGAAACCG
>NZ_JAMBDT010000002.1:0-126628 GCF_025143765.1 Gordonia sp. p3-SID1431 | reverse complement strand
GCACCTCAGGGAGCAGATGGGTGGGCTCGCTCGCACCTCAAGGAGCAGGATGGGGCTCGCTCTCGAGGAGCAGCGGCTCAGCCGTTGATATCGGAAGGATGGGTCGCCAGTGGGGTGACCTTGATCCGCATGTACTGGAACAGCGGCAGACCTGACAGCAGGGTGTGCAGTTCGTCGTTCGACTCGACGTCGAAGATCGAGTAGTTGGAGTACTCCCCGACGATCCGCCAGATGTGCGGCCACTTGCCGGCGCGTTGTAGATCCTGCGAGTACGCCTTCTCCCGGGCGACCGTGTCGGCCCGGACGTCGGGGTCGAGGTCGTCGGGGATGGACACGTCCATCCGCACGTGGAACAGCACTACTTCGCCGGATCCAGCACGAAGTCGTAGGAGATGGTGAAGCCGCCCTTGCCGTCGTCCTTCGGGTCCAGCACCAGTTCGGGCTTGACGGCGCTGGCGACGTCGTCATCGTTGTGCGGGTCGCCCGGGAAGTACAGCTGTGCGGTCAGCTGCTCGTGGCCCGGTGCCGAGACCTTGAGGTGCAGGTGCGCGGGACGCCACGGATGCCAACCGGCCGCGGAGATCATCTTCCCGCACGAGCCATCGGTCGGGATCATGTACGGCGCGGGCCGGATGGTGGTGATCTCGAAGCGGCCCTCGTCATCGGCGGTGAAGGTGCCGCGCAGATTCCACTCCGGAATTCCCGGCGCGAACTGCGAGTAGAAGCCGTCGTCGTCGGCGTGCCAGAGTTCGACAGTGGCGCCGGCGAGGGGGGTGCCGTCGCACGACCGGACCTGGCCGGTCCACACCAACGGATCGCCGGGCTCGTTGTCCCGCATGGGCAGAGTGCCCTTGGCGCCGAGTTCCGGAGCGTCCGGGACGTAGTACGGGCCTTCGATGCTGCCCTTGTTGCCCTGACGATGCGAGGTCGCGACGTCCTCGACGACGTGCTCCACCCAGACGTCGAGGAACAGCGGCCACTCGCCGTCCTCACCGACGTTGATGAGCCACGCCTTGAGCGCGTTGTACTCGTCGTAGGTCACCTTGTGCTTCCGGATCACCTCGTGCACGCCCGCGAGGACCTCGTTGATGAGGGCCGAGACACGTTCCGGCGCAGTGTCCTTCACTGCCTCCAACGGAGACTTGTCCGCGTGGAACCGCTCGGTGGCGGAGGCGCCGGACGCCGCGGCGGTGGCGACTTCCTGGGGATGCTCGGTGGTGGTCATGTTCTTCTCCTTGCTACTGGGTTCGCGGGGCTGCCACGAGACGTGTTGTGGGCGTGCGGGTCTAGTTGTCGGTGCGATAGCGGTCGAGCTTGTCCGGATCGATCTCGAAACCGATGCCCGGCGCGGTCGAACGGTGCAGGTGGCCATCGCGGATCTGCAACGGCTCGGTCAGCAGGTCGTCGCTCATGTCCAGGAAGTTCGACAGCTCACCCGCGTAGCGCGAGGTCAGCTCGAAGGCGCTGCCGAAGGCGAGCGTGCACGCCGTCCCGATCTGTCCGTCGATCTGGTTGCCCATGACGACCGGGACGCCCAACCCCTCGGCGAGGTGATGCGTGCGGCGTGAGGTGGTGAAACCCGACCGCGCGGTCTTGATGCTGACGGCGGTCGCCGACCGGCCGAGGATCTCGCGGGTGACGTCGGCCGGCGTGGGCACCGATTCGTCGGCGATGAACGGCACCGGCAGCTGTTCGACCAGCCACCGGCGACCGAGCACATCGGCTGCGTCGCAGAGCTCTTCGGCGAACAGCAGATCGAGGTCGGCCATCTCCCGCATGGCTCGCGCCGACTCGGCTGCGGTCCAGCCCCGATTGCCGTCGACGTAGAGTTCGACGTCGCTGCCGAACCGCTCGCGGAGCGCGCGGACGACCGCGGTGTCGAGGGATGCCGGGTGACGTCCGACCTTCACCTTGAAGGTGCGGATCCCGTAGATGTCGACCATCTTCTCGGCTTCGGCGACCATCGCGGCCGGCTCTGCGAAACCGAGCATGTGACTGACGCGCATCCGGTCGGTGTAACCGCCGAGCATGTCCCCCACGGGCAACCCCAGGACCTTGCCCAGCGCATCCCAGATCGCCATGTCCACAGCGGATTTCGCGGCCGGGTTGCCGACCGTGCGAGCCACCCGGGCGGCGACCACCTCACGCTCGAGCAAGGTGAGGCCGACGACCGCGGGCGCGAAGATGCCCTTGATCACGGCGATGATGCCGTCCTGGGTCTCGCCGTAGGTGAACGGGCGGGGCGGCGCCTCGGCGACGCCGACCACGCCGGCGTCGGTGTGCACCCGGACCAGCACGTGGGTCGCGGCGTGCACCTCGCCGGAGGCGAACCTCAGCGGCTTCAAGTACGGGATGGCGAACGGAATCGCCTCCACAGCGGTGATTTTCACGGTTTCTCTCCAGATCGAGCACCCAGTCGGGTCCTCACGGAACGGTGGTCGGCAAGCTGGGTGTCGCGCGACTCTGCGGCGGAATCGGCGAAGGCGGAATCGGCGAAGGCAGCGGCGATGACGTCGGCGACCGCGGTGACGACCGGGTCGTCGGAACCCGATCGCCAGGCGAGTGCCACCTCGACGGTGTCGGCATCGACGAGGTCGCGCACCACCAAACCGTCGAGCGGAAGTGACCGCACCGAGGCCGGGAGCAGGGCGACCCCCAGCCCGGCGGCGACCAGGGCCAGCAGCACCGCGGTACCCGGCGCCTGGTGCGCCCGGTGGGGAACGAAACCCGCTGCGCGACATGTCCGTATCGCGGCGTCGTTGACGGCCGAGTCCCGGCTGTCGTACAGCACGAACGGCTCGTGGCGGAGGTCGGCGACGGAGACCACGGGCTCGGCGGCCAGTCGGTGATCGACCGACACCGCGAGAACCATCGGCTCGACATCGATGACCGTCGTGTCGATGTGCTCCCCGATCGCCGGCGGGCGCAGGATCCCGAGGTCGAGGGTGCCGGCGCGCAGGGCGTCGCACTGGCCCGGCGTGAGCATGTCGGACTGGATACGAAGATCCACATCGGGCAACTCCCGCTTGACGACCCGCGCGATGCGCGGCAGATGGGAGAACGCGGCGATACCGGTGATACCGACCCGGACGAGGCCGCTGCGGCCGGCGGCGATCCGACGCACGCCGTCCACGGCTTCGTCCACGCCGGCGAGAATTCGCTCCGCCTGGGCCCTGAGGTACTGCCCGGCCGGGGTGAGCGACACCTGACGGGTGGTCCGCGTGAACAGGGTGACGTCGAGCTCGGCCTCGAGCTGGCGGATTGCGTACGACAGCGCGGGCTGTGCCACGTGCAACGACTCCGCTGCCTGCCCGAAATGACAGGTGTCGGCCACGGCGGCGAAGTACCGCAAGTGCCGTAGCTCCATGACCCGCCTCGTCTCGTACTGATCGACACCGCGGTTGTGACCGCGGACACGTCTCACGGTAGAGCGTCGATCCATACATGACAAAGACACAAATTGCGGCAATTGATTGACACCATTGATCAATAGGCTGCTTGGCCAGGACTGGCAATTACCCGGGTGTGATCGCCACCACGTGCTGCCACAGTGCAGAGAGCAGCCCACTTCCTGGAGGTTTACGACCATGACCGCGTCCGTATCGGAACACTTGAATCATGTGAACTCGGTCCTCGACGACGCGGTCGTCGACGACCGAGACGCCGGTGTCTACCGCGCCAACCGGCGGATCTTCACCGATGAGGACATCTTCGAGTTGGAGATGAAGCACATCTTCGAGGGCAACTGGATCTATCTCGCACACGAGAGCCAGGTTCCCGAACCTGGCGACTACTTCACCACCTACATCGGCCGGCAGCCCGTCGTCATCACCCGCGACAAGAACGGCGAGTTGCACTGCCTGATCAACGCCTGCGCGCACCGCGGCGCGATGATCTGCCGGCGCAAGACCGACAACCGGATGACCCTGACCTGCCCGTTCCACGGTTGGACGTTCCGCAACGACGGGACCCTTCTGAAGGTCAAGGATCCCGATGGGGCCGGTTACCCCGACACCTTCGACGTCGACGGCTCGCACAACCTGACCAAGGTCGCCCGCTTCGACAGTTACCGCGGCTTCCTGTTCGGCAGCCTCAACGAGGACGTCGCCTCGCTAGGGGAGCATCTCGGCGACACCCGACTGATCATCGACATGCTGGTCGACCAGTCGCCGGACGGCCTCGAGGTGCTCCGCGGCGCGTCGACCTACACCTACGACGGCAACTGGAAGGTGCAGGCGGAGAACGGCGCCGACGGCTACCACGTGACCGCAACCCACTGGAACTACGCGGCCACCACGTCTCGTCGCAGTACCGGGGAGTCGACGAACGACACCAAGGCACTCGACGCCGGCGGGTGGGGAAAGTCCGGCGGCGGCTATTGGTCCTACCCCAACGGTCATCTGTGCCTGTGGACCTGGGCGGCCAATCCACAGGACCGTCCGCTGTGGGATTCGATGGAGCAGCTCAAGGAGATCCACGGCGACGCCAAGGGCGAGTTCATGGTGAAGGGTTCGCGCAATCTATGCCTGTACCCGAATGTCTATCTGATGGACCAGTTCTCGACGCAGATCCGCCACTTCCGTCCGATCGCGCCGGACAAGACCGAGGTCACCATCTACTGCATCGCACCCAAGGGTGAAAGCGACTCCGCGCGGGCTCACCGTATCCGCCAGTACGAGGACTTCTTCAACGCGTCCGGGATGGCGACTCCCGACGACCTCGAGGAGTTCCGGTCGTGCCAGCTCACGTTCCGGGCGCAGGCCGCGCCGTGGAACGACATGAGCCGCGGTGCCGAGCACTGGCTCACCGGTCCCGATCCCGTCGCCGAATCGCTGGGCATGACCGGGGTCATCTCGGCCGGCGTCAAGAACGAGGACGAGGGGCTCTACCCGGTCCAGCACGGTTACTGGCTCGAGCGGATGCGCGCAGCTGCCGCGAAGGAAGAGGCGGCGGCCGAACAAGCAGCGGCCCCAGCCCAGTAGACCGCCGCCCAGCCCACCGCCCTGAAGGAGAGCACCATGACCATCGCTGAGACCAATTCCGCCGCTGTCGATCCCGCCGGGTCGGGCATATCCACCGGCGGAAAGCTCATCACCCAGAACATGATCGAGCAGTTCCTGTACCGCGAGGCCCGCTACCTCGACGACCGCGAATTCGAGAAGTGGCTCGACTGCTACGCCGACGACGTCGTGTACTGGATGCCGGCCTGGGACGACCGTGATCGTCTCACCGAGAACCCGCACCGCGAGATCTCGCTGATCTACTACGGCAACAAGGGCGGCCTCGAGGACCGGGTCTTCCGCATCCGCACCGAGCGGTCGTCGGCGACCTCACTGCCCGAACCCCGGACGAGCCACAACATCGGCAACGTCGAGGTCATCGAACGGCGCGGTGATCTCGTCGACGTCCGGTTCAACTGGCACACCATGTATTTCCGGTACAACACGGTCGACCCGTACTACGGGACCTCCTTCTACACGATCGACTTCTCCGGCGAGCAGCCGTTGATCCGGCGCAAGACGATAGTGCTGAAGAACGACTACATCCACCACGTGGTGGACATCTACCACTTCTAGGACCCGTCCATGACTGTCACCACCGACAACGGCGTCGGCGCCGACCTGCGAACCCCCGACGGCGAGGCCACCATCCATCAGGTGGCGCTGTCCTTCGAAGACGGTGTCACGCGGTTCATCTCGTGCCGCGAGGACCAGACCGTCGCCGACGCCTCCTACCGTCAGCGGATCAACATCCCGCTGGACTGCCGCGACGGGGCCTGTGGAACGTGTAAGTCGTTCTGCGAGTCCGGCGATTTCGACGGCGGGGTGTACATCGAGGACGCGCTCTCCGATGACGAGTCCGCCGCGGGCTATGCGCTCCCCTGTTGCATGAAACCCAAGTCCGATCTCGTGCTGCAGATCCCGGCGACCTCCGATGTCGCCAAGACCCAGGCGTCCCGATTCACCGGCACAATCGTCGAACTCGATCGACTCTCGGACTCGACCATGCGTCTCGAGATCCGGATCGAGAACCGCGGGGAGCTGGCGTTCCTGCCCGGACAGTACGTCAACATCGAGATCCCCGGCAGCGACGACGGCGAGGGCACCCCGGTGTCCCGGTCGTACTCGTTTGCCAACGGCTCGCACGAGGACCGTCTCGTCTTCCTCATCAAGCTGAGTCCCGGCGGCGCGATGTCGACCTACCTGACCGACCGCGCCGCGCGCGGCGAGGAGATCGCGTTCACCGGTCCGCACGGATCGTTCTTCCTGCGCGAGGCCACCCGCCCCGTGCTGCTGCTCGCCGGCGGCACCGGCCTCGCGCCGATCTTGTCGATGTTGCGGAAGCTGCACGCCGACAACAGCCGTCGCAAGGTCCACCTCATCTACGGGGTGTCCACCGACACCGATCTGGTCGCCCTCGACGAGATCGAGTTCTTCGCCGAGCAGCTGCCCGGTCTGACGTGGGACCACTGTGTCTCGGACCCGGCGAGTTCCGCGGTCAACAAGGGCTACGTGATGAGCCTGATCGAGCCGGCCCATCTCTACGACGGGGATGTCGCGATCTACCTGTGCGGTCCGCCGCCGATGGTGGAGTCGGTCCGCAAGCACGTCGCCCAGGCCGGCATCGCGCCGACGGGCTTCTACTACGAGAAGTTCGCGCTCGCGGCGCGTCCGGAGGCCGGTGCCGAGACCGGCACGGTCCAGAAGACCGAGGCGCTCAGCGACGAAGCCGCCCCGGTGGCGACGCCGGAGGCGAGACCGGCGCCCGCGCCGGACGCCGACGACCCGATCATCGTGGCGTCCGACGCCCGGTCGATCGCCGGTCAGCAGACCCTCCCGGCCGCCGATCTCGCATCGTGGTCGGGCACCCGGCCGGTCGTTGCCGCCGACGACTCGCTGACCCGCATCGCAGGACAGCCGTTGTGGCACAGCGAATCCGATGACCGCGGACTGGACTCCGATGCGGGGTTGCTGCGACCGACGGCGTCGCATCCGGCGGGTCCGGCACGGTCGATCGCCGGGCAGGAGGTGTTCGCGCCGTCGAGCCTGGAACCGCTACACGAAGCGGTTCCCGCGGTGGCAACCGAAACGCCCACCGTCGGGGACACCGTCGCGGGACCGGCAGTCGTCGGTTCGCAGGGCTACCAGATCGGCGAGGAGCATCCGGCGATCCACGAGTCGGACGCCCTGTTCGAGGCCCGGGCCGCCCTGGAACTGGGCGCCCTCGAGCTGACGTTCGGGCGCTTGTCCACGCAACAGCTGGCCGGTTACCGTCTGCTCGCCGACGCCACGGTGCCGTACGTGGACGGTGATCGCTTCGTCGATGCCGCGGAGTACACCGAGACCAACGCCGCGTTCCACGACTACCTCTTCGCGCAGACCGGTAACGATCACCTGCTCGAGGCCTACAAGGCGCTCGGCGTCAAGGGCCGCATGAGTGAAGTGCTACGGAACGCGACCTGGTGTCACCCGTTGTGCGCGCAGGACCACATCGACATCGTCTCGGCGTTCGAGGCCGGGGACCACGACGCGGCACGAGCACTGATCACCGCGCATGCCGACCGGTCGAAGCAGACCATGCGCCGAGCGATGGCCGACGAATCGGTTTCGCGTCGATCGCGTTTCGTCACCCCGGGCCGGTTCGCCGGCAAGGTCGTCGTCATCACCGGTGCCGCACAGGGGATCGGCGAGCAGACCGCCCGGCGAATCAGCGCCGAGGGCGGCAGGGTCGTCCTCGCCGACCGGTCGAAACTGGTCGCCGAGGTGTCCCGCGATCTCGACGCGAACGGTCCCGGCGCGGCAGCCGCCATCGCCGACCTGGAGGGTTTCGGCGGCGCCGAGTCGGTGATCCGGCAGGCGTTGTCCACGTACGGTCGGGTGGATGTGCTGATCAACAACGTGGGCGGCGCCATCAACTTCAAACCGTTTGTCGAGTTCACCGAGGAGCAGATTCGGGCCGAGATCGACCGGTCGCTGATGACGACGCTGTACGCGTGCCGGGCGGTCCTGCCGTCGATGACACGCGCCGGGGGCGGGGTGATCGTCAACGTCTCCTCGGCGGCGACGCGAGGCATTCACCGGATCCCGTACTCGGCGGCGAAGGGGGCGGTGAACGCGTTGACCGCGTCACTGGCGATGGAGTACGCCGACGACGGCATCCGAGTGGTCGCCACGGCGCCGGGAGGCACCGAGGCACCGCCGCGTCGGATCTCACGCGGTACACCGGAGCCGCGCAACGAGATCGAGTCACAGTGGTATCAGGCCCACATCGACCAGACGATCGCGTCGTCGTCGATGCACCGGTACGGCACCCTCGACGAGCAGGCGGCCGCCATCTGCTTTCTCGCTTCCGACGAGGCGTCGTACATCACCGGGACCGTGCTGCCCGTCGCCGGCGGCGATCAGGGTTGAGCTGCTGACTAGTATGGACCGATGATGGTCACCGGCGGGTGCGTCGGCCGCGACCGCGAGATCGAATTGCTCTTCTCGCGGCTCGACGCCGTGTCGGAGTCGGGCTTTCTGGCCGTCACGGGAAGTCCCGGAATCGGCAAGTCGACGCTGCTGAGGCACCTGGTCCGGCGGCGACTGTCTGCTCCGACAACCGGTTCCACGTTGTGGGCCGCGGTCTCACCGTGGCGAGCGCACACGCCCGGCGCACTCATCCGGCAGCTGGTACAGGACCGGCCCGACGCCACACCCGCGACAGCTGCCGACCCGACCCCGGACGACCTGCTCGACGCACTACTCGCAGCGGTCACCACTCCTGCGGAGTCATCGACCGAGGTGCCCGGCGACACCGCCGGACTCATCGCCGTCGACGACGCCGACCTCGCCGACGAGGAGTCACTGCAGGCGTTGGTCTCACTCACCCGAGAACACCGGGATCGCCGAATCCTGGTCGTCCTCACCATGTCTCGGCCGGGTACCCGGCTCGTCGGCAACGCACTCGACGAGCTACGACTCGACGGCCTGGACCCAACGGGTACTGCCGACCTCGCCGCGCAGCGCGGCATCGTGCTGCACCCGGCGATGCGGGAGGAACTGGCCCGGCACACCGGCGGGAATCCCCGCGACATCGTGGCCCTGCTCGACGAGGTCCCGCCAGGCACCTGGTCCCGCACCGGCATGGGACTGCCCGCGCCGGCCCACGTCGTCGCGATGGTGCGGAAACGATTGCCGGACAACGACACCTCGGCTCGCGCGCTCATCGAAGCGCTCGCGATCCTCGACCCCGCCGAGCCTCTCGCCACTGCAGTCGCACTCGCCGGGATCACCGACCCCCTCGGCGCCATCGACGACGCGCGCGCAACCGGTCTGGTGACGGACGACAGGGCATTGACACCCGCGGAGGCGCAACCGCGTCTCGCCGGGCCCCTGGTGCGGGCCGCCGTCCTCGAGGTCCTCGGCATGAAGACCGTGGGCGACGCCCACCGTCGGGCCGCGGACCTCGTCGACGACCCTGCCCGACAGCTCCATCACCGCGTCGCTGCCACCTCGACGGTCGACGCCGCCCTCGCCGACGCCCTCACCGACCTGGCACGCGCCCGCGGCGCCGACGGTGCGTGGGCCGAGGCCGCCGGGCTGTACGGGCAGGCGGGCCGGCTCACCCCCGACCCGTTGCAGCGCGACACACGGGTGACGCTCGCGGTCGATTCACTTCTCGCCGCGGGCGACTGCACCGGTGCCGGCGCCCTCGTACCGACCGTGGAAAGCCTGCGCGAGACACCGCTGCGCAATGCGACCCTGGCGTACCTCGCCATCCTGCGGGGCCGGTCGGCGGAGGCACAGCTGCGTCTCGACCGGGCGTGGGCGATCGTCAACGTCGAGCGGGAACCCGATGTCGCCGCCCTGATCGCGCAACGTTTCGTCCTGCACAACCTGGTCCGATGCCAGGGCACCGAGTTGGTGGACTGGGCCGATCGCGCGGACGCGATGGCCGACGCCGGATCGGCCGCCCGAGTGGAGGCCGCCGTCATCCGTGGACTCGGACTGGCCTGGTCGGGACACCCGGATGCCGCACGCGCCGAGTACCAGACGGTGTCGGAACGGGTTCGATACGGCGCGCAGGCGCAGCGTGCGATCATGGGTCGCGGTTGGCTCGAACTCGGCCTCGACGAGATCGACGCTGCGCGTACCGATCTCGAAACCGCCGTGTCGATGGCGCAGCTCGGTGGCTCCACCCGGATCACGTTGTGGGCGCTGGCCTGGCTCGCCCGGGTCCAGTTCCTCACCGGCGACTGGGACGATGCGCTGCGCGGCGTCGAGGCCGGCCGCGCGCTCGCCCGCAACAGCGGCATCGCGCTCACCACGCCCCTGCTCAACTGGACTGCGAGCCAGATTGATTCGCTGCGCGGGAACTGGGAGGACGCGCATGGAAGTATCGCACAGAGCAGCACCTCCATCGGCGACTACGAGATCATGCGGATACCGGACCTGCTGGCCCGGGCCCAACTGGCGGAGGCCGCAGCCGACTACGGCAAGGTCCGGCGGATACTGACGCCGCTCGTCGCGATAGCCGAGTCCGTCCCGGCCCTGTCCGAGCCGGGCCTGTGGCCGTGGGTCGACGTCCTCGCCAACGCACTGGTCCTCGAGGGACGGCACGAGGCCGCCGACGATCTGCTGCGACGCTACGAGATCCGGTCCGCCGAGCGGGGCCACCGGTCGTCGGCAGCCCGGATGAAGTACGCACGCGGCCGCCACCTCGGCGCAACCGGTGACATCCACGGAGCACGGCGCACCTTCGAGGAGGGCATCGAACTCCTCGACGGTCTCGGCCTGCGCTACGACCAGGCGCGGGTGAACTTCGCCTACGGCCAGACGTTGCGACGTGCGGGCAAGCGCCGGGCCGCCGACGCCGTCATCGGGACCGCCCGCGACCTGTATCTGTCGCTCGGCGCGACCACCTACGTCGAACGCTGTGAACGCGAACTGAAGGCCGGCGGTCTCGCGACGTCGCGTGGTGAGAACCACACCGCCACAAAGGGTGCCGCCGAACTCACGTCGCAGGAGGAGGCAGTGACCGCCCTTGTCGCGCGCGGCCTGTCGAACCGGGAGGTGGCGGCCGAGCTCTACATCTCACCGAAGACGGTGCAGTACCACCTGACCCGGATCTACGCGAAGCTCGGTGTGCGGTCCCGCGCCGAACTCGCAGCCACCCGCCGGTGACGTCGACCGTGCGTCAGACTCCGTCGACCGTGCGTGTGTACCTGCAGGCGATCTATGCTCCGGCCGTCGCGTAGGCGGCGGTGCGGTCGGTGACCGGCGCACCGGTCCGGTCCTCGATCATCCCCAGGTCCACGCCCGGGGCGAACTCGACGACGTCGAATCCCGTTCCGGCGATGTCGAACACACCGAGGTCGGTGATCACGCGACTCACCACGCCGCGGCCGGTCAGCGGGAGCGCGCAGCCCTCGAGCAGCTTGGGCTCACCCTTCTTGGTGACGTGATCCATGAGCACGATGACCCGGCCGGCGCCGTTGACGAGGTCCATGGCGCCACCGATGCCCTTGACGAGGGCACCCGGCACCATCCAGTTGGCCAGGTCGCCGTTCATCGCGACTTGCATGCCGCCGAGGACCGCGACGTCGACGTGGCCGCCGCGGATCATCGCGAAGCTCGTGGCCGAATCGAAGTACGACGCCCCGGGCAGGACCGACACGGTCTGCTTGCCGGCGTTGATGAGGTCGGGGTCGACCTCGTCGTCGTAGGGAAACGGTCCGACCCCGAGGATGCCGTTCTCGGCGTGCAGGTGGACGCCGGAGTTGTCGGGCATGAGGTCCGGAATCATGGTGGGCAGACCGATTCCCAGGTTGACGTAGTCACCGGGGGTGAGTTCGCGGGCGGCCCGGGCGGCCATCTCGGTACGGGTCCAGGTCATGTCGGCACTCCTAGGCTGACGGCGATGCGGTGGGACGTTCACGGACGGTGCGCTTCTCGATCCCCTTGCGCGCGACCTGTTCCGGCGCGAGTTCGACGATCCGCTGCACGAAGATGCCGGGCAGATGGATCTCGTCGGGTCCGAGCTCGCCGACCTCGACCACCTTCTCCGCCTCGACGATGGTGATGCGCCCGGCCATCGCCGCCGGCGGATTGAAATTGCGTGCGGCAGCATGAAATCGGCAGTTGCCATCCGTGTCGACGACGGCGGCCCGGATGAGTGCGTAGTCGGTGACGATCGACTCCTCGAGGACCATCTCCCGACCGTGAAAGGTCCGAACCTCCTTGGGCGGGGACGCCTCCGCGATGGTGCCGTCGGAGTGGTAGCGCCAGGGCAGTCCGCCTTCGGCGACAAGCGTGCCGACACCGGTGGGGGTGAAGAACGCCCCGATCCCGCTTCCGCCGGCGCGCATGCGTTCGGCGAGGGTGCCCTGAGGGGTGAGTTCGACGGTGACCTCGCCGGACAGGAACTGGCGGCCGAACTCCTTGTTCTCACCGATGTAGGACGCGACGACCCGATCGATGCGCCGGGCCTCCAGCAGCAGACCCAGACCCGCACCGTCGGCTCCGCAGTTGTTGGAGACGATGGTCAGGTTCGCCGCCCCCTGCTCGAGGAGCGCGTCGATCAGGAAGCCGGGGATGCCGGCCAGCCCGAAGCCGCCGACCGCGATGCTCGCACCGTCGGGGATGTCGGCGACCGCCTCGGCGGCCGACGCCGCGAGTTTGGTCGGGCCGCCGGGACGGTCGACGACCGTCGTCGTGGCCGCACTGTCGCGAGTGCTCATTGCTGCTCCAGGTGTTCGATGAGTGCGGGAGTGATGGTGTCGACTTGTTCCGCGTTGGCCAGGTGGGCCGAGTCCGGGACCACCAGCAGGCGGCCGTTCGGCACGGCATCGACGATGACGCGCAACAGATCCGGCGGTGTCGCCGGGTCATCGGCACCGGCGATCGCCAGTGTGGGCGCGATGATCGACGACAGGTCGGATCGCTGATCCATGGCGGAGATCGCCTCGCAGCAGGCCGCGTATCCCTCGGCAGGAGTGGCGGCGACCATGGCCTCGAACTGCTGTCGGGCTTCGGTGTTCGCGGCGAGGTAGCCAGGAGTGAACCACCGCTGGACCACGGCCGCGGCGACCGCCGAGGTGCCGTCGGCGCGCACGAGTGCGGCACGGTCCGTCCAGCCCTGCGCCGGTGGCAGATACGCCGCCGTGCACAGCAGGGCCAGCCGATCCACTCGTTCGGGATTGCGTGCGGCGACGCGCATCATGGTCATCCCGCCGAGCGACAGCCCGACGAGGTGTGCTCGTTCGATGTCGAAGCGGTCCAGCAGCGCGATGACGTCATCGGCCAACTCATCGATCGAGTACGGCCCCGGTGGCACCGGCGAATCGCCGTGCCCCCGGGTGTCATAGCGCACCACGCGGAATCGCTCTTCGAGCGCGGCGACCTGCGAATCCCACATCCGATGCGTCGAACCCAGCGAGTTGGACAGTACGACCGCCGGTCCGTCGGGACGTCCGGTGACGACGGCGTGCACCTGCGCGCTCATCGGGTCGCCTCGAAGATAGCGGCGAGTCCCTGTCCGCCGCCGATGCACATCGTCTCCAGGACGAATCGGGCGTCACGCCGGCGCGCTTCGTAGGCCGCGGTGGCGAGGATGCGGGCGCCGGTGGCTCCGATGGGATGACCCAGCGAGATCCCGGACCCGTTGGGGTTCAGTCGTTCATCGGTCGGGTCGACCTTCCACTCCGCCAGGCAGGCGAGCACCTGGGCAGCGAAGGCTTCGTTGAGTTCGATGAGGTCGATCTCGTCGAGCGTGAGGTCGGCGCGGTCGAGGGCGGCGGCGGTGGCCCCGACCGGGCCGATGCCCATGACCTCGGGCTCGCAACCGGTGACGGCCCACGAACGCAGGGCGAGAAGGGGTTCCAGTCCGCGGCGCTCCGCCTCGGCGCGTGTGGTGACCACAGCCATGGCCGCACCGTCGTTCTGGCCCGAGGCGTTTCCGGCCGTGACCGTCGACTCGCCGTCGATCTTGAGCCTGATGGGACGCAGCGCTGCAAGCGATTCCGCAGTAGCGTCCGCTCGCGGGTGCTCATCGCGGTCGACGACGGTGTCGGGACGGCCACGTCGGCCCGGGATGGTGACGGGCACCAACTCGTCGGTGAAGCGGCCGCTGTCGTGCGCCGCGATCGCCCGTTCGTGGGATCGGGCCGCGAACTCGTCCTGCTCGGTCCGCGAGATGCCGTACCGCGCACGGAGATTCTCGGCGGTCTCGATCATCCCGCCCGGTACCGGGTGTGACTCGCCGCCCGCGGTCAGACGCCCGCGGTCGAGGCGATCGCGGAGTTCCACGCCACCCTGCTTGATCCCCGACCGAAGACCCAGCGCGTAGTGCTCGACGGTCGACATCGACTCGGCGCCACCGGCGACGACGAGGCGCGCACCGCCGGTCGCGACCATCGACGCCCCGGTCAGGATCGCCTGTAACCCGGAACCGCAGCGACGGTCGATCTGCATTCCGGGTACGCCGACTCCGAGACCGGCGTCCAGAGCCGCGATGCGACCGAGCGCCGGCGACTCACCGTTGGCATAGCCCTGCCCGAGGATCACGTCGTCGACATCACCCTCCTCGAGTCCGGTGCGCCGGACGAGTTCGCGAAGGAGGTCGGTGGCCAGTCGGGTGACGGGCACGGTCGACAGCGCCCCACCCATGCGCCCGACCGGGGTACGCAGTGGCGAACAGACAACGATGTCGGTACCCGCGTCCGTGGTGAGAGATGCCATGAGTCCACCCTAGGAAGCAACAGCGATATGCAGAAGTATCCATATCCCGGCATTTGATATGGAGCAGATATCAACGCTCTAGACTGACTCCATGGAACTGCGACACCTGCGCTACTTCCGCGCCGTCGCCGAGGAGCTGCACTTCGGCCGGGCCGCCGAGCGGCTCCACATGGCCCAGCCACCGCTGTCTCAGCAGATCCGCCAGCTGGAGGACGAGCTCGGTGTCGCACTGCTGGCCCGGTCGACGCGTCGTGTCGAGCTGACCCCGGCAGGTGCGGATTACCTGCAGCGAGCCGTCGCGATCCTGGACTCGGTCGACGCCGCTGCACGACAGGCGCAACGGATCGCCGACGGGCGGCAGGGCAACCTCGCGATCGGGTGCGTGGGTTCGGCCACCTACTCGCTGTTGCCCGCGCTCGTGCGCGCACTGAGCGACGAACTGCCCGATGTGGACGTCCACGTTCGCGGCGAGATGCTGGCACCGGCCCAGATCGCCGCGCTCGAGTCCGGGGACATCGACCTTGCCTTACTGCGCATGCCCATCAACACCACCGGACTGCGGGTCGAGTCGATCCGCAGCGACCGCCTCATCGTGGCACTGCCCCACGATCATCCGCTCGCCCACGGCGCATCGGATACGCCCGTCGACCTCGCGCTGTTGGGCGGCGACGACTTCATCGTGCACGCGGGCAGCGGGAAGTCGGTCATGCACGGGGTCCTGTCGGCGGCCGCCGGACGCGCGGGATTCGTCCCGCGCATCCGGCACGAGGTCGAGGAGACGTCGACGCTGGTGACACTCGTCGCCGCGGGGGTGGGGGTCGCCCTGGTCCCTGAACCCACCTCAGCGCTCGGTATACCCGGCGTCGTCTACCGCCCGCTCGACACCGACGACGAGGTCGAACTGGCCGTCGCGTTCCCCGACGGGCCCCAGTCCCCGCTCGTCGACCGGGTCCTGGCGGTGTTGCGCACACTCTCCTGAACGCCGCAAACCCACCCCTTTTCGGTATATCCACCCACCACACAGGGGGTGGAAACACCGAAAAGAGGTGGGTTTGCGAATGTCTCGGATCAGCGGTGGGTGAAGTTCGGGTCCCGCTTCTCGACGAAGGCGGCCATGCCCTCGGTCTGGTCGTCGGTCGCGAACGTGGAGTAGAACAGCGCGCGCTCGGCGCGGACACCCTCGACGAGGCTCGACTCGAACGCGCGATTGACCGCGTCCTTGGCGGCGGCGGACGCGATCAGCGACTTCGAGGCGATGACCTCGGCGACCTCGATGGCGGCGGCGCGGCAGTCCTCCTTGGGAACGACGCGCGAGACGAGGCCGAGGCGTTCGGCCTCGTCGACCTTCATCTGGCGGCCGGTCAGCACCATGTCCATCGCCTTGGCCTTGCCCACGGCGCGGGTGAGACGCTGCGAGCCGCCGATCCCGGGGATGACGCCGAGGTTGATCTCGGGCTGACCGAAGACGGCGTTGTCGCCGGCGATGATGGTGTCGCACAGCATCGCGAGCTCGCAGCCGCCGCCGAGGGCGTAGCCGGTGACGGCGGCGATGATCGGCGTGCGAGCCCGCGACAGCTCATCCCAGGCACCGAAGAACTGCTCGTTGACCACGTCCGCGTAGGACTTCGACGACATCTCCTTGATGTCGGCACCCGCGGCGAACGCCTTTTCCGAGCCGGTGATCACGATGGCGCCGATCCCCTGGTCGACGTCGAACTCCCGGACGGCACCGACCACTTCGTTCATCAGCTCGGTGTTGAGGGCGTTCAGTGCCTTGGGGCGGTTGAGGGTGATGATGCCCACCCGGCCGCTGGTCTCGACGATGATGGTCTGGTGTTCGGTCACGGTCAGTCCTCTTTCGGTTCGGTGACGGGCGGGATGTTACGGGCTGACTCCCACCCGGGGAAGGTCTCGGTCAGACGGTCGGGAACGTGAGGTCGTCGGGCAGTGGCGCGAAGAAGGCGTCGACGGCGTCCCCGGAGAACGTGGCCCACTTCGGATCGCGGTCCTTGTCGATGACCTGGGCGCGGATGCCCTCGGCCATGTCGGGATGCAGCAGGCAACGCACCGACACGCGATACTCGCGCACCAGGGTGTCCTCCAGGGTCGCGTCGCCGGCTGCCTCGCGCAGCGAACGCAGGGTGACGACCAGTGCAGTCGGGCTCTTCGCCTCGATCGCGTCGGCGGTCTTGTCCGCGAAGGGCGAGCCCACCGCGCGGCATCGTTCGACGATCTCCGAGACCGAATCGGCCGCAAACGCTTCCGCGATCCATCCGCGATGTTCGGCGAGTTCGGAAGCCGGCGCGTCGACGGCGTGCGCGGACAGTGCCGCCTCGATTCCCGACTCGCCGATCACGGCGAGGAACGCCGGCAGCGACTCCGACGGGACGAAGTGATCGGCCAGGCCCATCGCGATGGCGTCGGCGCCGCGCAGGTGACCGGCGGTGAGGCCGGCGTAGGTTCCGAGCCCATCCGGAACGCGCGAAAGCAGATGCGTACCACCGACATCGGGCACGAAGCCGATACCCACCTCGGGCATCGCGAGTTTCGTACGGTCGGTGACGATGCGGATGTCGCCGTGCGCGGAGACCCCGACACCGCCGCCCATCACGATGCCGTCCATGATCGCGACATACGGCTTGGGATAGCCCGAGATCAGCGCGTTCAGACGGTATTCGTCGAACCAGAACCTCGCCGACGGCGACTGCTCGGCGTCACGATCGGTCGACTCGGGATTACCGCTCAACGCGGACGCGTCGCGATGGATGGCGACGATGTCGCCACCGGCGCAGAGGCCCCGCTCACCGGCGCCGGAGAGAACGACGGCCTCGACCGCGTCATCGGCGGCCCAGGCCGCGAGGTGCTCGGCCATTGAGCCGACCATCTCGTGATCGATCGCGTTGATGGACTTCGGACGGTTCAGGATCAGCGACCGCGCCGACCCGTTCTCCTCCGTCAAGACCGATGGTTCCGACACGGGCGAACTCCTCTCCACACCGACAGTTCTCCGATGGTTGCATATCCTAGTAACTGAGGTCCAGCCCGACTCAGGTTAGGGTTACCTCATGGGCTATTCCAGAGCACGCGTTGCCGACGTCGCCGACCTGACGCCCAATCTGCGTCGCATCGTCTTCGACGTGAACGATCTGCCAGGACTCGGCTTGCCCGGCGGCGCCGACGAAGCCGTGGGCATCTACTTCCCACACGACCCCGAGCGTGTCACACCGGATATGGAATGTCGCGACGGCACGTGGGCCTATTACGACACCGACCCGGCGCCCGACGGCCGCAACTACTCGATCCGCTCGGTCGACCACTCCGCCGGCACCATGGTCGTCGACTTCGTCATCCATGCCGCCGGCCCTGCAACGCTGTGGGCCCAGCGCGCCGAAGCGGGGCACGACGTGGTGATGACGCACGCGCGGTGCTGGTACGCACCACCCGCCGGCGTCGAACGCCTGATCCTCGCCGCCGATCTGGCCGGACTCCCCGCCCTGGCCCGAATCCTCGACGAACTGCCGTCGACCGACGGTGTCACCGCCGTGGTCGAGGTGCCCGCCCCGACCGAACTGGCCTATCTGCCCGAGCGCGACGTCGAGCTGATCACGCTGGTCGGCGGCAACTCCCGCACGCCGAGCCGTCTCGCGGACACGGTCTGCGGACTCACCCTGCCGACCTCGGGCGCATACTGTTGGTTCGCCGGCGAGGCGGCGGAGTCGCGTGCGATCCGCAAGCACCTGCGCGGCAATCTTCGCTGGGACCGCCGGTCGTACGACGTCATCGGCTACTGGCGTGTCGACGCCGAGCGATGGACGCAGGCCTATGTGGAGCGGGGCGCGGAACTGTTCGCCGTCTATCGCCAGGCGCTCGACGACGGCAAGAGCGAGAAGCAGGCGTCGGAAGAGTTCGACGAGGCGCTCGAGCGGGCCGGCCTCTAGTACTCGGCGACCATGCCCTTGTCGGGGGCACGATACATCGTCCATAGGAACCGGGGTATCGCCCGCGGGGGCAGCGGCGACGGCCAGTCCCGTGCGCGCATCAAGGCTTCGGTGCCGCCGTCGACGGTGACGACCGCGCCGGCCATGAAGTCCGCCGCCGGTGACAGCATCAGCATGACCCAGGCGGCGAGCTGGTCAGGAGTTCCGTACTCGCGCACCGGAACCGGAAACGACTTCACGTGCCCGGCCTGCGGACCGTCGAGTTGCGACTGCAACAGCGGCGTCATGACCGGCCCGGGAGCGAGGACGTTGACCCGGATGCCCTCACCGGCCCATTCGGTCGCCGTCCCGTGCAGGCGGCACCACTGCGTGACCGCGATCTTCGACGACGCGTACGCCACCGGGCCCGTGACGCCGCGCCGGCGTCGGATCACCTGGACGGCCCCCTCGGGGTCGCCATCCAGCAGGCGTCGGATGGCGGATTTGGGGACCAGCGGCGTGACCGTCGTCGAATTCGAACCGAAGACAACCACTTTCGCCTTCGCCCCAGCGGCCAGCGCCGGACGCCAGGCGGTCAGCAGTTCGGTCACCCCGAACACGTTGACCTCGACGATCATCCGCTCCCGTCCCGGCCGCGGGGCCCATGCCCGCGGCCAGCACGGCCCCGTCGAGTTGCCCGCCGGATCGGGCGAGGACCTCGTCGGCCGCGCGGCGTCGGCCCTCGGGTGTCGACAGATCGGCGACGACGTCGGCATCGCGCTGATCGACCCCGATCACGGTGTGACCGTCCGCGCGCAAGGCGGCGGCCACCGACGCACCCATCCCCGACGCCGAGCCCGTCACCACGTATGTGCCGGCCGAGGTCACGCCAATCCCCTTTTCCCGCGGTCGGATTCATCGGCCGCACCGTGCCGGTGCTGGGTCCGCTCGTAGGCGTCGTTGAAGGCACGCAGCTCGTGGAGCAGGGCCTGCGGCGAGCCCGGGGCCAGATCGGCGAAGACCTGCTCGAGCCGTTCGGCACGCAGCAGGCCGTCGCGCCGGAACGCCTCTCGCCCGGCCTCGGTCGGGCGGATCATCTTCGACAGCGAGTCCTCGACCTCGAACCGCTCGACGTAGCCGTGTTTGATGGCTGCGTTGACCTGCCGGTTGACCGTCGACTGCTCGAGCTGGAGGTCGGCGGTCAGCTCCCGCAACGTCCGCGGCCGACCGTCGGAGAGAATCCAGAGGATCGCGAAGGCCGAGCGTTCCAGGCCGACGGCGGGATGCACCAGGCTGCGACGTCGCGACATCCGCAGCAACTCCTGCGCCAGGTCACGATGCACCGGCGACTGCCAGGGCGCATGGTCCTCCGACATCTCTCCTCCATCTGTCGACATGGACAACCTACTGTCCGATTTGCTTGTGTACATTACATATGTATGCTGCATACCTCGAAGGAGGTCTCCCCCATGAGCCAAGTACGAGGTTCCGCGCCCGAGCTGACCGACGACGCGTCCGACGCGGTCGAGAAGGCACCCGCCGGCGCGATCGGCAGCGTCGTGGTGTTGTGTTTCGGCGGCCTGGTCGCCTCGCTGATGCAGACGCTGATCATCCCGATCCAGCCCGACCTGCCCCGTCTGCTCGGGACATCGATCGGCAACGCATCGTGGATCATCACCGCGACCCTGCTCGCCGCCGCCGTGGCCATGCCGATCGCCGGACGCCTCGGCGACATGTTCGGCAAGCAGCGGGTCCTCCTGGTGAGTGCGGTACTGCTCACCCTCGGTTCGCTGATCTGCGCGCTGGGCGACTCGCTCATCCCGCTGATCATCGGACGCGGCGTGCAGGGTCTGGCCATGGGATTCATCCCCGTCGGCATGAGCCTCATCCGCGAGATCACCCCGCCCCGGATCACCTCGATGGCCGTCGCCGCGATGAGTGCCACGCTCGGCGTCGGCGGTGCGATCGGCCTACCGCTGGCGGCCTGGATCGTGCAGACCTGGGATTGGCACGCCCTGTTCTACGTGGCAGCCGGTCTCGGCGTCCTCGTCACGGTCGCGGTCCTCGTCCTGGTCCCGCGCGTGAACGACGCCGCGGGCGGACGCATCGACGTCTCCGGAGCGATCGGGTTGGCCGTGGGACTGTCCGCCTTCCTCATCGCCGTCTCGAAGGCGAACGACTGGGGTTGGACGTCCGGCGCCACACTCGGACTCGGTATCGGCGGAATCCTGGTGTTGATCGGATGGGGATTCTTCGAACTGCGCCAGCGTGAGCCGCTCGTCGACCTGCGCACCACCGCACGGCCCGCCGTCCTGCTGACCAACATCGCCGCCGCGGCGATCGGCTTCGGCATGATGGCCCAGTCCATCGTGCTGCCGATGCTGCTGCGCCTCCCGGAGGCCACCGGTTATGGTCTGGGACAGTCGCTTCTGGCCGCGGGCCTGTGGATGGCGCCTGGCGGACTGATGATGATGATCTTCGCGCCCATCTCGGGCATCCTCATCAACCGGATCGGCGCCAAGATCACCCTGGCGATCGGCGCCGCCATCCTGGGATGCGGCTACCTGCTCGCCTTCTTCCTCATGGACGCGGCCTGGAAGCTGATGCTGGCCTCGATCGTGTGTGCCATCGGTGTGGGGGTCGGCTACGCGGCGATGCCGACCCTGATCATGGGATCGGTGCCGGCCACCGAAGCCGGTGCCGCCGTGGGACTCAACGGACTCATGCGTTCGCTGGGCACCACCGTCGCCTCCGCCGTGATGGCACTGATCCTGGCCAGTGCCACGATCTCGCTCGGCGGCACCGAGGTGCCCGACCAGTCGACGTTCACCTGGTGCTTCCTCGTTGCCGCGGCCGCCGCCTTCGTCGGCATGGCGATCACACTGACCATCCCCTCGCGTCGCGGATCGTCGAATGTGCCGGAGGAGCAACCGCTTCCGGCTCGGGGCTGATCCAGATCCGGGTTGCGGTCATCGCCCAGATCAGGGACGCAGGGGCGGGAAATACGACTCGGCACCCAGTGCGCGAACGTCGTCGAGCCATCCCGAACCGTAGGCCTCGACGGTCCGCACCGAATCCGGCTCCTCCAGATTCCAGGCCTGTCGTTTGTAGGTCCAGTTCGTTGGTTGCAGACGGTGCGCCGCGCGCCAGTGATCGATCGACGCTCCGTGGTCGCCCTGCCGGTGAAAGTACTCACCGAGCTCGAAATGGGCAGCGGCCAGCGATTCGTTCGCGGACCGCGGCTGTGATCGCTCGATGACCTGATCGGGATCGAGGACATAGCGACTGGTGGCACCGTGTGCTGCCCAGTCACGGACCATGGCCGGGTAGAGCGCGTAATCGATCCTCATCTTGGCGATCTCCGACCTGACCGCGCGGTGGTCCGCAGGCATCTCGTCGAGCGATTGTGCGGCGACCTCGGAACTCTCGTGCGGATTCTCGAGCCAGGCCGGCTCAGCCGGTCGGACGATCACCCCCTGCTCGTCGACCCACATCGCGTTGGGGACGTTGGTGACACCGAAACGAGCTCCCAGGATGTGGGTCCGGTCGATCAGTGCCGGGTGTGACGGAGCGGCCTTCTCGATCCACGGACGCGCTGCCTCGGCGCCGCCGGTGTCGAGGGCAACCGTCACCACCTCGACTCCGGACGGATGCAGTTCGTCACGGAGCTCCCGCCACAGGCGCAGGTCTTCCCGACACCCACACCACGATGCCCACGCCACCAGGACGGTCTTCTGGCCCAGCAGGGAGTCAAGTCGAAAGAGGGTCCCGTTGAGTTGCGGCAGTTCCAATTCCGGAGCCACCGCCGTCGTAAGCGACCGGCCCGTGATCGTCGATTCCGGGCCCAGTGCCCATACATCAACCCGTTCGTCCTTCACCAGACCCATCCCGAGCCGCTCGGCGATGGAAACGATGTCCACATCGGCCGAGTCGCCATCACTCGAGTTGAGCAGGGGCACACACACTTCACCTTTGCAGGCGCCCTGGGGCTTGAGCGCCCAGCCGGTGCCCTGCAGAAACATGTCGGCGTCGATGTCCAGAGAAGTCAGGATCATCGCCCGGCCTCCACGGTCGTGTCTGTGATCCCCATGAGTTGTTGCATCCGCTCGGGATCGACGCCGATCCGGTGCGACAAGGAGAGGGCATCCCAATACTCCCGCCAGTTGACGATGAGTCCATCGTCATCGATCTCGAAGATCGCCAACAGCGGGTTGTGCACGCGAACGTTGTTGTGCAGCATCGTGACATGGTCGATCCGCTCGGTGATGACGTAGCGGTCGTCCGACACGACCGTAAGGACCTCGCACACGCAGTCCTTGTAGTCGTCGGCTTGACGGGCGAGCTCCCCGGCGATGGCATCACGCCCCTGGATCGCCTGCCGCGCAGGCACGCCGACCTGATACCAGGCATCCTCGCGGAACAACGCGGTCACCCGTTCCAGATTCGGCCGGAAGTCGCCCAGGTCGAGGATGCGCAGGACCTCGCGAACCGGCGCCTCTTGCTTCGAACCCATGTGGTCCCTCTCTCTCCATCGCTTGCATGTGATCACGGTCATATCATGTATATCACTGTCAGAAATGATCTGGTGTGAACCGGACCGTCATCGACGGTGGCCTCGATTCCGCACTGATGAGCCGTAATAGAGCGCCAAAACGCTTGCATCAGGAATTCAGCATGTCAGAATCGAGACTCACCGTCGTTTGAAGCGACCCTCGGCGAGCAACGTAGAGGCCGTCGGCCTGGATCAAGGGCGTACGTCGACAGCCGAACGGTCGAGGAAGTCCGCCAGGCCGGCAGAGAAGACGTCATTGTCGTCTCCTGCGACCATGTGGCCCGCCTCGCGGACGTCGACCACCTCGAGATGCGGGATCAGAACCCGCATCTCTGCGACTCCCGCGTCGGAGACGACGTCCGACATCCGTCCCCGGACGAGCAGGAACGGGCAGGTGACGTCTCGGGCGGCGGCTCGCGAACGCTCATAGACAACTTGGCTGTTCGGGTGCTCGGGACTGTCGGCAGAGTCTTCGACATCGAGACTGCGAGGGTCCCAGTGCCAATGCCACCGCTCCCCTCGTAGCCTCAGGTTCTTCTTCAGGCCCTCGAGACTGCCGGACCGGCGGCGCCGCGGGTTGTACGCGGCGATCGCCTCCGATGCCTGCTCCAGGCTGTCGAAGCCGTCGGGCGCACTCCGCATGAAGTCACGGACCCGCGCACTACCGGACTCCTCGATCTTCGCGGCCACGTCGACCAGGACCAGCGCCTGCGCGAGTCCCCTGTTCTCACCGGCTGCGATCAGCGAGACAATGCCCCCCAGAGACGCTCCCACGAGCGACAACGGTTGTCCGGGTTCGCGGCGACGAATCTCGGATGTCAGGGACATCAGGTCATCGAGGTGCCCCGACAGACCATAATTGCCGTCGGGCGCCCAATCGCTGTCGCCGTGACCCCGGAGATCCACGGCGTAGGTCGTCCATCCCAGAATCGCAAGTCGTTCGCCGGCCGTACGCCAGGAATGCCGAGTCTGCCCGCCGCCGTGCAACAGCACGACGACGCCGCGGGAATCACCACCGGCCCACCGGTCGGCGGCCAACTCGAGTCCTCCGCCGGGAAGTGTCACCCGGTCGTGCGAGACCTTGTCGGTAGCCATGGCACCCCCTTCATCTGGTGCGATCCGTCGTCGCCCGCATCGATCAAGCACCATCGTGCCAGCCGCAGCCGAGATTCGCACAACCATGGATTTTGTTGCACACGAACACGATACGATCCTACTGCCCTAGAGTCAGGAGAAACATGGCTGCCCTCGACCTGGTCCTCGTCGAACATTCCGGTTCCACGTGCACCGTCACACTGAATCGTCCCGAAGCACGTAACGCCCTGTCGCAGGACCTCAACCGGGAACTCATGGCCGCTGTTGCCGACGCGGACGACGACCCCGGCGTGGCGGTCATCCTGCTCACCGGCGCGGGCGGTTCGTTCTGCGCCGGCATGGATCTCAAAGAGCTGTCCGCCAGGGGTTTCTCCGGGAGCGAGAAGACCGAGAACTGCATCGACCGCGTCGCCGTGTGCGCCACGCCGGTCATCGGCCTCGTAGACGGGCCGGCGGTCACGGGTGGATTCGAACTCGCGCTCGCATGCGACTTTCTCATCGCGTCGACCACCGCGCGGTTCGCCGACACCCACTCTCGCATCGGGATCGTCCCCGGCGGTGGGTTGACCGGCCGTCTTGCCGAAGCCGTCGGAGTTCGGCGAGCCCGGCACCTCAGTGCCACCGGGCAGTATCTCGATTCCGCCACCGCCCTGGCCTGGGGACTGGTGAACCAGGTGGTCGAGCCGACCGCATTGCACGACCGCGGACTGGCCGTCGCCGAAGCCTTCACCGCAGCCGATTCGGCCACACTGCAACAGATCTGGTCGCTCTACGACGGGCTGTCCGACGACGGGATCGTCGAGGCCCTCACCCGGGAGGCCGAGACCAACCGGGCCTGGACCGCCGAGGTGGCCGCCGTCGCCCAGTCGACGGCATCAGTCCTCGAGCACGGCCGTTCGCAGACAGCACACGACGGGCGCTGACGACTCTCGGGTCAGCGCCCGCGTGGGCTGTCGTGCAGTACCGTCGGTCACACGACCTGGTTGTCGGACTCTCTGTCCCGTTGCCCGACAAGGACTACATGCTGGTGGGGCCCCCGGGAACTTCAGGAGCGACCCGGCATCGCCACGCAGTTGCTGGCCTGTGACATAACGGGATTCGTCGGACGCGAAGAAGAGCACGGCATTGGAGATGTCCACGGTGTCCACATACGGGATGGGCATTGCCTGGAACGTCGCGAAGGCGGGCTCGACCTCTTCGCGCGTCGGATGTTCCAGATCCGGGCGGAACACCGAATACAGACCATCGTTGTGCAACAGATGAGTGTCGACGTTGGTCGGATGGATGACGTTCACGCGGATGAACTCCGAGGCCAAGTGCAGTGCGAGCTGCTCGGAATAACCGACCAGGGTCTTCTTGGACCACCCGTACCCGGCCGAGCCGGGCCCCATCGCCGGATTGTCCGTCGTGTTCGGCAACATCGCCGCCGTCGATCCGGTGATCACGACCGATGCATACGAGCCCAGGTGCGGCATCGACACCGCGACAGTGTTCATCACACCGACGAGGTCGACGTCGACGGCATCGACGAAATCTGACGCGTGCGGGTCACCCATGGCCATCGGCAGTATTCCGGCGTTGGCGACCACGATGTCGAGATGGCCGAGCGAAGCCAGTCCCTCGTCGAGCGCCGACTTCAGTTGAGCGCGGTTGCGCACGTCGGCCTTGACGGGCACGATTCGACGGTCGAGTTTCTCTCAGACCGCGGTGAGGACGACCTGTTCACCCAAGCTGTTGACCCAGAGCCTCTTCGGTGCCGGCTGGACCGCTGACCGTGTGGGCCGAATCTGATGAGGCCCGACCGGACCGACTACTGGCGGAGGCGTTCGCTCTGGTACGCAACGGCTTCACGAGCGCCTGATCCCGCGCCCGCCGAGCGGCCTCCTCGTGGGCACGTCAATCCCACATCAGTCCGCCGTCGATCAGCAGGGTGTGTCCGGTGACGAACCCCGCCTCGTCCGACAAGAGATAGGCGACCGCCGCCGCAACCTCTTCGGGCTTGCCCATGCGACCCACCGGAATGAGATCGGCCCACTTCTCCTGCTGGTCGGCGCCGAAGGCGATGATCCCTTCGGTCAGGATCGTGCCGGGACCGACCGCGTTCACCTGGATGTTCCGACGCGCGTACTGCAGCGCGGCGTTCTTGGTGAGTCCGACGACGCCGTGCTTGGCGGCGGTGTAGGCAGCCATACCAGGAGCATTCTTGGCGCCCGCGTTCGATGCCATGTTGACGATCTTGCCGTGCCCGGCGCCGACCATGTGAGCGAGTTCGCCACGCATGCACAGGAACGTGCCTCGGAGGTCGACGCCCATCACCGAATCCCACTCGGCGATCGACAACTCGTGCAGATCACCGGGAGTGTGCGCTATCCCCGCATTGTTCACCGCGAGATCGAGTCCCCCGAGGTATTCGACGGATCGCGAGATCAACGCCTCGACGCTGTCGGCATCGGAGACATCCGCCTGGATGAACGTCGCCTTCCCCCCGGCCGCGCGGATGCTGTCCACGGTCGTGGCACCACCTTCGTCACTGATGTCCGAGACCACCACGTTCGCACCGTCTTTCGCGAGGCGAAGTGCGATCGCGCGTCCCAGACCGGACCCCGCTCCGGTGACCAGGGCACCGGAATTCTCCAATGTCATCAGTTATCTCCTCGCTCGACTTCGCCGGCACCGGTCACGACCGACCGGATGGCAACCGGACGAACAGTGCTCGTGCCTCGGCGCACACTACGTCCCCGTCGAGCAGCGCGCCGCGCACGAAGGTCTTGCGCCCCTCGATGCTGTCGATGGTCGCGGTCACCCGGAGTTCACGGCAGACGGGGGTGGCGCTGCGATAATCGACTTTGAGGAACGCGGTACGCGAGTCCGGCTGTCCCTTGCGACTCACGAACATTCCCAGGACATCGTCGAACAGGAGGGTGATCACTCCGCCGTGGACCGTGTCGGTGCTGCCCATGTGGGCGAAACCGAACGTCACCGAACCGAGCATGGAGTCGTCGGAGGTGTCGGTCGACTCATAGGGCACGAGGATCGGGTGCCCGAGGCCCTGCATGCCCAGTTCTCTGGCCGTGCGCTGCCCTTCGGCCACCTCGAAGTGCCGGAGCCGATCGGTCAGATCCTCGATCGCCGCGGTCATCTCCGCTGCCGCCTCGTGCGGTGGGGCCACCAGACACAAAGTCGCCTGTAGGTCTCGAAAGGCTTCGATCATGCCCACGAATGCGTCGATGTCGTGGGCCTGTACGTGGGTCATGATTCGGACTCCTTACGCCGGGAACGCGTGCCGCTGCACGAGCCCTTCGCTCAGCACGCTGAGGTCGGTCTGGAAATCGGTGAAACTGCGGCTGGTCGGTTCGATGGTGATCCACGTGACGCCGGCATCTTCGTACGCGGCCAGTTCGGGCCCGACGGCGGCTACGAAAGCTGCGGCTCCGTCCCTGCGCAGCACTTCTTTCTCGAAAGGCACGAACGAGACATCGACGTCGGGTTTTCCTGCTGATGCTCGGAACCTGTTCAGTTCGCCGATCTGCGTGCGAAGGGCCCCGATGTCCTCCAGGGGTGGCGTCCTCGTGATCGCGGCCGTCGACGCCTGCTGTGCGATCGGCATCCAGCCGTCGGCCTTGTCGATCACCCGTCGCCGAGCGGCGCGGCTGTTTCCCCCGATCCAGATCGGCGGACCACCGTCGGTTTGTGGTAGTGGCAGGGCGATGTGTCCCGCCGCGCCGTACGCCGGACCCTCGTGCTCCTCACCACGCCAGGTCGCCCGCATGGCATCGATGGCCTCGTCGAAGAGCTTGCCCCGGCCGCTGAAGTCGGCCCGGAGCGCGTCGAACTCGGTCTCGAGGTAACCGGCACCGAGTCCCAGTGTGACCCGCCCGCCCGATAAAAGGTCCAGACTGGCAACGGCTTTGGCGCCGAGATACGGGCTGCGATATCCGACGACCATCGCGTAGGTGAGCAGACGGATACGGCTGGTCGCCTCGGCGGCCACCGCCAACGACACGAACGGGTCGAACGCGTGATGACCACCTCGAGCCAGCCACTCACGGTCGGGGTAGGGGTGCTCGCTCATCGAGAAGCCGTCGAATCCGGCCTCCTCGCAGCACTTGGCCACCTCTCCGAGGCTGCCGTCTCCGATCCACTCGCGATAGTGTTTTACCGCCCGCATGGGGAACATCAGGTTGAACTTCAACGCCATCTCACACCCTCCGCCATGTCACACCTTCATCTGAAGAGTTCCCGTGCGACCACCAAGCGCTGGACCTCGGTGGCGCCTTCCCCGAGACGCTTCACTCGCAGGTCACGAAACCACCGCTCGAGTGGCAACTCATCGGAGAGCCCGAGCGCACCATGAACCTGGATGCAGGTGTCGATGACCTTGTAGGCCGCCTCCGTGCCGTACATCTTGGCGATGGAGGCGTCGACCTTGACGTCTCGGCCCAGATCGGCATTCCACGCCGCCTGATACATCAGCAACCGGGCAGCACGCAGTTCCACCTCGGCGTCGACGAGCATCCAGGCGACTCCCTGCTTGTCGGACAACCTGCCACCGAAGACCTCTCGGCCCTTGGCCCACCGACACGCCGAGTTCAGTGCTTCCTGCGCGATTCCGATCGGGCCGGCGGCGTACAGGATTCGGCTGTAGACGAGGAAGTCGCTGGCGAGTGCGAACCCACCACCCTCGGCACCGATGCGATTCGCCGCGGGCACCCGCACGTTGTCGAAGTGGAGTTCGTAAGGCGCGAACGACGCCATCACCCCTATCCGGTTGAACGTCAGCCCAGGGGTGCCCCTCTCCACGATGAAACACGAGATCCCGGCACGGCCTTCGCCGGTCCGTGCGTACACCACTCCCCAGTCCGCCCCCTCGGCATGGGAGGTCCACATCTTGCTGCCGTCGAGAACGTACTCATCACCGTCGCGGACCGCTCGAAGGGTGATCGCGCGGGCCGGGTCGGACCCACCTGACGCCTCGCTGATGGCGGTGTAGGCCTTGGTCATCCGGCCGTCGAGGATCGGCTGTGCGAATCTCTGGAACTGCTCGGGCGACGCCTTGAACATGATATTGGGAGGATTGCCGCCGAAGGCGCCGAGCGCTGGGAAGAACGCTCCCATACGGCATTTGGACGCCTCCTCGGCCACCACCACCTGACCGAGCACGCTGAGGCCGGCGCCGCCATACATCTCTGGAGTCTGCAGAGCCCACAGCCCCAGACGACGAGCTTTGTCCTGCAGCGGGATCAGCTGATCTCGCGAAAGCCCGGCGGTGTCATGGGGAAGCGTTGCCTCGAGAGGATGAACCTCGCGCTGCATGAACCGGCGAACCGTCTCACGAAGCATCCGCAACTCGTCGGGCAGTTCCCAGGATCCGAGCGGCGGACCTCCGGCCCCGGTCTCGGTTTCGATTTCCACAGTCACGGATGGCCTCAGACCTTCTGACCGAAACGGTGGTCCTTGGCGCTTTGCAGTTGAGGCACGTGGTTGGCGTCGTACTGCTCAATCCATTCTGCAGGAAGCTTGCCCCACGCCTCACCGATCTTGATCCGCTGCGCCTCGCTGAACACCTCGGAGGCGACCACGTCGCCGACGAAGATGGTGCTCTCCTGCACGTCGAGCGAGCCGATCACCCGGCATTCGACGTAGCTGTGGGCATCGAGGAGGATCGGTGCGCCCGTGACACCTTCTTTGGTCCGGAGTTTGCCGATCTTGTCGCCGTCCCGACCCGAGCTTCCGCCCAGGGTCATCAGGATCTCTATCGAAGCATCGACTTCGTCGTCACCGGCGCTGAGCATATGCATCGCAAAAACGCCGGAACTCAGCAGCATGTCATGCGTCATGTTGTACTTGGTCAGACTCACGGTCGCCCGCGGAGCATCCGGGATGATACTGGCGGCGCCGGCTGACAGCGACATCAGGCCGTTGGCGAAGCCCCCATCGATGGTGGTGATGGCGACTGGGAACGGCCGGAGTCCGCTGAGAACTTTGTTCGCAGCATCGGTGTCTACGGTCATGACTTTCCTTTGTTCGATTCGGGGAAGGACTACCTGTTCGCCGGCGCCGGGACGTCGATGACGACCGCACCGGCCTGACCACCACCCGCGCACATCGCGGCGACGCCGTAACCGCCTCCGCGACGGCGCAGTTCGTTGATGAGCGAGAGAATCATCCGCGCACCCGACGCCGCCACCGGATGACCGATGGAACACCCGCTGCCCAGAACGTTGACGATGTCGGCGCTGATACCGAGCTTCTTGCACGCCGCGACGGGGACGGCCGCGAATGCCTCGTTGATCTCCCACAGCGCGACGTCCGCCACGCCGATTCCGGCGCGGTCCAAGACCTTCGGGATGACGTCGAGCACGGCGAGACCGGTGTGGGCCGGATCGATACCCGTTGCCGCCCAGGCCTTCACCGAGGCCAGCACCTCCAGGCCCTCGTCGGCCGCGAGGTCGGAGCCGACCACCAGGACAGCGGCTGCGGCGTCGTTGATCCCGCTCGAGTTCCCCGCGGTGATGGAGAAGCCCTCGATCTCGGGGTGAAGTGGTTTGAGACCGGCCAGCCGCTCTGCGGTGGTGTCACGACGGGGATGCTCGTCCGTGGCGAACTCGACGAACGTCCCGTCCTGCTGCCGTGCCGACACCGGAACGATCTCGTCGACGAAAGCGCCCGAATCGATCGCCGCGATGGCACGCTCATGCGACCGCAACGCCCACGCATCCATCTCCTCACGGGTCAGGTCGAGTTCGGCGGCGGTGTTCCAGCCGACCGTGATCGACATGTCCATGTTCGGCGCCTCGGCGCTGTCCGGGTGGGTCGGCGGCATCCATTTCTGGGTGAACTCGTCCACGGTGCCGGGGGTCCGGAAGGACTGCATCGGACTGGTGGAGATGGACTGGGTGCCCCCTGCGATGATCGCCCGCTCTGCACCGGAGATGACCTGTGCTGCGGCGTTTCCCACCGCGGTCAGGCTTCCCGCGCAGTGCCGGTTGACGGCCTGCCCGGGGACCCGGGTCATTCCGGTGACCACTGCCGCGTGCCGCGCGACATCACCTCCGCCGTAGTTCGATTCGGCGAGGATGATGTCGTCGATCTGCGTGGGGGCCAGGCCTGATCGTTTCTGGACCTCTGCGACAACCACCTCGGCGAGTTCCATCGCCGTGGTGTCACGCAGGGTCCCTTTGAACGACGTGCCGACGGGCGTGCGTGCTCCGGCGACGATGACGGCTTCGATTGTTGACATGGCTGAATCTTTCGTTCGGTGTGCGCGGCCTCAGCCGAGCGTGAAGGGGTCGCGAGTGGCGCCGCTGAGTTCTACCCAGACGGCCTTGGTCTCGGTGAAGTCCGCGACGGCGTCGATACCGTTCTCACGGCCGATACCGCTCGCGCCGACTCCGCCGAACGGTACGTGCGGAGCGACCGTGCGATACGCGTTGATCCAGATCGTGCCCGCTCGCAGTTTGGCCGCCACCCGATGGGCGCGGTGCACGTCTTTGGTCCAGACCGAGCCGGCCAGACCGAATTCCGTGGAGTTGGCCGACGCGATCGCCTCGGCCTCGTCGGCGAATGTCGACACCGTCAGGACCGGTCCGAAGATCTCCTCGGAGACGGCTCGCATGTCCGCGGTGACGCCGGTCAGGACCGTCGGCTTCACGAAATAGCCACCCAGTTCCCCGGCCGGCACCCCGCCGTAGGCGATGGTGGCGCCCTCTTCGCGTGCAGCAGCGAAGTGCGACAGCACTTTTTGGTACTGCGGCTCGTTGGAGACCGGGCCCATCTCGGTCCGGGGATCCTTCGGGTCGCCCAGGATGATGGTCGAGGCGCGTGCGACGACCTTTGCGATCAGGTCGTCGGCGACGCTCTCGTGCACCAGCAACCGCGACCCGGCCAGGCAGGTCTGTCCGGTCGCGGCGAAGATGCCCGAGATCACCCCGTTGGACGCGGCGTCGAGATCCGCGTCGGGAAACACGACCTGAGCCGACTTCCCACCGAGCTCCAGGGTGAACCGGGTCATGTTCGCCACGGCGGCCTGACCGACGCGGATCCCGGTACCGGTGGAACCGGTGAACGCTATCTTGTCCACACCGGGATGGGAAGCCAGCGCGGCCCCGGTCTCGGGACCCCAACCGGTGACGACGTTGACGACGCCGGGCGGGAAACCGGCTTCCGCGAACAGCTTCGCGAACGCCAGCGTGGACGCGGGGGTGTGGTCGCTGGGCTTGATCACGAACGTGCACCCCGCGGCCAGTCCCGCCGCCAGCTTCCACGCCAGCAACAGCAGCGGGGAGTTCCACGGCGTGATCGCCCCGACCACACCGACCGGCTCATGGGTGGTGTACACGAGGAAGTTCGGCTTGTCGGTGGGGATGACGCTGCCTTCGAGCTTGTCCGCCATACCCGCGTAGTAGTAGAAGTACTCGGGGAGTCCGCGCATCTGCCCGGACATCTCGCGCAGGAGCTTACCGCCGTCGCGCACCTCCAGCTCGGCCAGTTCGTCGGCGTCGCGGGTGATGAGCTCGGCGAGTCGCCAGAGCAGCTTGCCACGAGCTGTGGCGGTCAGCTCGCCCCACGGGCCCGACAGCGCATCACGAGCGGCCTGCACCGCACGGTCGATGTCGACGGCTCCGGCGTCGGGCACCCGAATCCAGGGCCGGCCGGTGAACGGGTCGATGCTCTCGTAAGTCTTGCCGGACTCGGCCGTGACCTCCTCGCCTCCGATGAGCAATGGAACGGTCGCGATCTGTTCGGTGAGTTGGTCAGTGGTCACTTGCACTCCTAAACGAACCTGTCGGGTGTCAGCGGAATCGGGGCTCACGCCTGTTCTTCCGTGAGTCGCTGCGTCCCGATCCCGGGTTGCCGATCTGCGTGTACGACAGGCCGGTGCGAAGCGCGGTGGTCGGGGTCATGTCAAGGGACTCCCAGATCGCCCGAACCGTTCCCTGGATGGCTTCCGGTCGCCGGCCGGCAATTTCGGATGCCAGCTGTTGCGCGCGTTCGCGGAGGGAGTCGCGTGTGGTGATCTCACTGACGAGTCCGGTCCGCAGCGCGGTCTGGGCGGTGATCCGCTCGTCGCTTCCGACCAGGGCCCAGCGCAAGACGTCGCCCAGCGGAACACCGCGGGACAGCATGCCCATCGGCTCCAGCGCGGACACGATCCCGGCATTGGCATGGGGATCGAAGAAGTTGGTGTCCTCGCTGCAGATGACGATGTCGGACTGATTGACGAGATACATCGCTCCACCGGCAACCATCCCGTGCAGGGCGCAGACCACCGGCTTCCACACCCGGTGGTGCTTGGGCCCCAGCAGCACGCCGGGATCCTCCTGGTTGAACCGGTTGACATGAGTCCACCACGGGCCTTCGCCGACGTCGACGCCGGTACAGAAGGCCCGGTCGCCGTTTGCCTGTAGCACCGCGACATGGATGTCGTCGTCATCGCGGACACGCCCCCAGATCTCGGCGATCTCGCCGGTCATCACCTCGTTGAAGCAGTTGAGCCGGTCCGGACGATTGAGCGTGATCGTCGCGACATGGTCGTCGATCTCGAATTCCACGGTGCTATAGCTGTTCTCAGACGTCATGGTGGACACCGTTCTGCACCGGGGACGCGAGGAGTTCCTCACGTAGCTGCGACTTGTTGATCTTGCCGAGGGAATTGCGTGGGATCTGAGCGATCACTTCGATCTGTTCCGGGTATCTGCGTTTGTTCAGGGTGGTCGTCGCCAGGTACTCGTGCAGCGATCCGAGGTCGGGTGGTGCGCTCGAGTCGGACGGGACCACGACGGCACACACACGCTCGCCCGTTTCCTCATCGGGCATACCGATCACCGAGAGGTCGGCGATCGCAGGATGGTCGATCAGGGCCTCCTCGACCTCGCGTGCGGAGATGTTCTCCATCTTGCGGATGATGATGTCTTTGATCCGTCCCGTCACCGCGAGACGGCCCGCCGCGTTCAGGAATCCGAGATCCCCCGTGCGGAAGTACCCCTGCTCGTCGAGCGCGGACGCGTCCAGCGCCGAATCCACATAACCCTTGAAGAGTTGTGGCCCGAGTACTCGTATCTCCCCGACCTCACCGGTCGGCAACCCCGATCCGTCCGGCCCGACGATCCGTACCCGGCCGCCCGAGCCCGGCGTGCCCTCGAAACGCGCGTGTTCGTCGGCGGTGTCGTCGGGGCTCCCCCAGGTGAGGTACGGGCATTCGGTCATCCCGTAGCCGGAGATGATGCCGACGCCCCCCAGATGTTCCGCCGCGGCCCGGCTGAGGTCGACCGGCCGGCCCGAGCCGCCTCCCAGAGTTGCCCGCGCGTTCGGGAACAGCGGCGCGGTACCGCGTTCGTGCGCGATGCGCAGATACTCCGTGGTGAAGGGCAGGCCCGAACCGATGAGCGTCGCGCGCTCGGCTATCAACTGATCCGCATTGTGCTCGGGGACGAATGCCGACGCCGTGATGAGAGTGTGCCCGACCAACAGACTGCTCAGGACGTGGGCGATGCCGCCGACATGGGTGATCGGGATGTACGCCGCACAACGCTCATCGGCCGTGACCTGGACATTCGTGACGAATGTCTTTGCCGCGGAGATCAATCCGGAGTCCGAGTGCTTGACTCCCTTGGGCGCGGCGGTCGTTCCGGACGTGTAGAAGATCCAGCTCACCGCGTCATCGTCACGGTCTGTTCGGGTCGGCAGTTGCGTGGCGTCCCCGCTGATCCATTCGTCTGTCACGACCAGGATCCGAAGCCGCTCGTTTCGACCGGCGATCGCGGACGCCATCGCGGCGTGATCGAACCCGCGGAAGTTGTCGGGCACGATGAGAAGTGAGGCGCCGACCTGCTCGGTGATGAATGCGACCTCACTCTCCCGCAACATCGGGATGATGGGATTCTGCACCGCGCCGATCCGCGCCAGGGCCAACGACAGCGCCATCGCCTCGATGCTGGTCGGCAGTTGCCACGACACCACGTCGCCTGCCTGGACACCCTGCTCGTGGAGCGCGGCCGCGGTGGACTCGGCGAGGTCCACGAGGGCTGAGAAGGTGACCCGGCGGCCGTGCTCGTCAGTTGCGAACTCACGGTTCGGACTCAGGCGAGCACGTTCGATCAGGAGATCCCAGTAGTTGGCAGCCCCCGCGACACCGACGACCGGTGTGCGCTGCGGAGTGGTCACACCGGCCCCTGCGACGTCGAGACCGTATCCTGCGACGCCACCAGGGAACCGGCGACCTCGCGCTTGAGGATCTTGCCTGCGGGCCCGAGGGGGAGTTCGGACCAGAACTCGAAACGTCGCGGCTGTTTGTAACCCGCCAGTTCGGCGCGGCACAGCGCGGTCAGTTCGGTCCTGAGGGCATCCTCGTCGATCGTCCCCTTCGGAACCACGACCGCAACCGGCGTCTCGCCCCACTCCGGATCGGAGACTCCCACCACGGCGACCATGTCCACCGCCGGGTGGTGACCGATCACCCGTTCGATCTCGGCCGGGTAGACGTTGAATCCGCCCGAGATGATCATGTCGGTCTTGCGGCCGGTGACGTGCAGGTAACGCTCGGCGTCGAGGTACCCGAGGTCGCCCGACCACAACCCGGTGCGGCGGAACGTCTGCCTGGTCTGATCCGAGCGATTCCAATAGCCGACGGCATTGGCCTCGCTCACGATCACGATCTCGCCGACCTCACCGGTCGGTAGCTCATTGCCGTCCGCGTCGACGATCCGGATCGAGCACATCGGGGTCTCCTGGCCGCACGACGTCAGGATGCTCGTCTTGCCCGCCACCATGTCGCGATGGTCCTGGGGGGTGAGGATCGTCGCCTGGCCGCCGCATTCGGTCAGGCCGTAGCGCTGCTGCAGGTCACATCCGAGCAGATCCATCGCCCTTTTCGCGAGCCCGGGCGGCACCGGTGCCGAGCCGTAGCTGATGCGGCGCAGGCTCGACATGTCGCGGGCCGCACCCTCTTCCAGTATTCGCAGAGTGCGCTGCAGCATGGTGGGGATGAACGTGGTGAACGTGACGCCACTGCGCTCGATCTCGTCGATGACCGCCTCGGGATCGAATCGCTTGTGGATGATCATGGTCTGCCCCAGATACGTCCACGTCAGGGTGCGCACCATCCCGCCGGCGGTGAAGAAGGGTGTCGTCGCCAGGAAGATGTCGCTGCGGTTGGCCTCGGTCACCAGTGTGGTGTCGACGGCCTGCGCGAGCATGCCACGATGCGTGTTGATGACGCCCTTCGACCGGCCGGTGGTGCCGCTCGTGTACAAGATGAACTGAATGTCGTCCGGGCGCAACGACTTCGGTGTCGGATCGTGGGCGGCGGCCGCCCCCAGCGCCGCCTCGTACTCGTTCCCCACCGTGTCGCCACCGATCTCGAGGACCACCGCCAGGTCGCTCAACTCGGAACCGAAGCGGTCGACCTGATCGGTGTGGACCACCGCCGCGGTGGCACCGGAATCGTCACGCACGTGCGCCAGTTCGTCCGGTGCGAGCCGGATGTTCACCGGGACGGTGACCAGGCCCGCCTTCGCGAACGCGAAGGTGATCTCCGGCCACTCGATACAGTTGCGCGCGATGACGATCACCCGATCGCCCTTGCGGAGCCCGGCGGCCAACATGTGATTGGCCAGCCGGCGGGCCCGCTCGTCCACCTCGGCCCAGGTATGGGTCCGCCCTGATTCGACGATCGCGGGCTTGTTCGGGTATCGGCGCGCGTTGTTCTTCGAGATGTCACCTACAAGCACGTTGCCTCACAGGTACTTCGGCGCGAAGGACTGAGCCTCCGCGAGACTGGGATGGGGAAATGGAGATCCGACGGCGTCAGATCAGGAAGGCGAGAGTGTCGACTGGTCCCCCGGCACTGATCAAGTGGACAGTCTTGCCCGCGAGCTTGAGTCCATCGGGGTGCCGGCGGACCTTGTGGATGACCCTCCCAGCCCACACACGCTGGGTGTGACGATATTCGAACAGGGCGAAATTCGATCCCACCGTGACCGTGTCGTCGGTGGTGTCGAGGACCTCGGAATTGGTCAGCAGACGCCGCATCACCGACGGCGGGGTCTGCGAGTGTCGATTGCCGGTGTTCAACTGTGCTACTCGGCTTTTGATCCGGCGACGGTTGTCATAGATGTACGCCAGGTTGGTTGCCGGGTCGTCGTCGGGGTGCATCGGCACCCAGTACAGCGCGTCGTCGTCCCACAGCAATTCCCACTCCGAGTAGCGTGCCTCGTCGGCCAGCCTGGCCTCGAGGGACAGGAAACTCGCGATCTCCGGGGACGGCGCCGGCAGCGGCTGCAGTGCCGAAGACAGTACGTCGGTCTCGTCGAGTGTGCTCATCGGTTGATCTCCTGTCCCACGACATCTGCCCACTGACGGTAGAAACCGCGCTGAGGTGTCTCGGCGCTCTTGTCGCTGTTGACGATGCCGGTCTCGTCGGTCACATCGGTTTCCAGGCCACGTGACAACCGCAGCCATTCCGGATCCCTGGCCGCCAGTCCCGCTTGATTGCGCATTCCGATCTCGCCGTCGTCGGCGATCAGGAATCCGGCTGGGCCCATGGCGCCCTCGGACCGGCGGAGTGTACGCAGATTGAGTTCATCCTGTCCCGGGATCAGCGCCGCGGTGGTGTACGCGATCGTCTCGTCGGGGCCGATCGGCTCGACGTACATGACGTTCATCTCGGCGAGGAACAGGTTGGGCCAGATCAGGGTGTGCGGCGGTCCGACCACCAACGAATCGTGCGCCTTCTCCTCGCCGTACTTCTTCTCCAGCGCAGCAACGTACTTCGGTAATTTGGTCCGGGGTATCCGGCCGTACCAGATGAACTCCTCGTCCAGCTTTCGATACTCCGCCGAGTAGTCGATCTCGGAATGTCCGTCACCGATGTCGCGGACCACGACGTCGGTCTTGGATGGGATGTGCGAGACCTTCGCGGGTCGAATAGCGTCATAGACCGATGCGTGGGTGAACAATGCGTGATAGCCATCGACGTTGTTCTCCACCACCATCTTCCAGTTGGCGTGGTGCAGATGCTTCATCCAGTTGGCGCGCAGGTCGATCGTCCCGGTCGGCGACAGGTTGAGCAGGCGATCGAAGGCGGCGACGGCACCCCCGAGATGTTCGGTGAGCGATGGACCGTCGGCAGCCAGGGAAGCGAAGATGAACCCGCCGTAACTGTCCACCCTGGGCGCTTCGGCCATCCCGAGCTCGGACCGGACCGCGCGGAATGCCTCGCCGTAGCCCTCTTTCATCGGAACCGCGGTCAGCGAACCCGTGTTGCTGAAGGTCCAGCCGTGGTAGGGGCACCGAAAGGCGTTGGCGTTGCCCTTCTCGGCATTGCACAGCTTGTTCGCCCGGTGCGAGCACCGGTTGAGCAGCACCCGGATCTCTCCGTCCTTGCCGTGCGCGACGACGACCGGCTCGCTGCCGATCCGGCGGGTCAGGTAGTCACCGGGCTCACTGACCTCACTGTCATGGGCAACATAGACCCATCCGGTCCGGAAGATGGTGTCCATCTCGCGCTGGAAGATCTCCGGTGACGTGTAGACAGAACCGTGTACGCGATCGTCCTGGACGATCTTCGACACGTCGAAGTCGTCAGCCGTGCCGTGTTTCGACTCAGCGGTTGTCATCTGGGGCCTCCGTATCGGTGGTGTTCCTGGGCTGCGCGGCCGGGATCGCTACTCCGGCCAAGTTTCTGAAGCCGATGTCGACCACGTCACCGATCTGCGGCGAATCGGCCTGCCAGTCGACCGTTGTCATGATGAGGCGATGTCCGCCCGTGAGTTCGATGTCGACGATCGGATAGGGACCGGTCGTTGCAACCAATCCCGGTTCGAGGCGGTGCATGGTGGTCGACGAGTGCACGACCCCGGTCGGAACTGTTTCGGCCCAGTCGATCCGGCCGGATCCGCAACGGTCGCAGACGTGTTGTTCGAGATCGAGTGGGATCGCGCACCGAGCACAGAACGGGAGCACCAGGACGCCGCGCGCGGCCCCGGCGTAGAGGGGTTCCAACGGGTCACCCGCCACCGCCGGCGCAAGGCTGTCATCGAGCAGCCAGTCATCGACGACGGTCATGCTGCACGTTCCAGGACCAGCGCGGCGTGGTGATCCAGTCGACCACCGATCCCGCCGACGAGTGCTGTTGTCGCATCGGGTACCTGGCGCGCGTCGCCGTCGCCGCGGAGCTGAACGAGTGCCTCGGCCAGCGGGGTCATCCCCTGGAGATAGAACCCGGACAACTGCCCTCCGCCGGTGTTCGTCGGCAGGTTCCCTCCGCGCCCGGTGTGGCCTTCGCGGACGAACTGTCCCGCCGGGGCTCCACGGGTGAGCGCGTACTCTTCCAGCAGAATCAACGTGACGACCGAGAACGGATCGTAGAGCTGGACGGTGTCCACATCGTCGCGCGTCATGCCGGCGGCGTTCAGTGCATCGTCGACACAGCGCCTGCCCCCGCCGAACCAAGACTCGGCCCCGGCCCGCCGATGCCGGATCGGATGGTCGCGCCCGGTTCCGCGGATGTTCACCCGCACAGCGTGTCCGACCGCCGGGTCTGCGCTGACGATGACCGCGACCGCGCCATTGACCGGGCGTGCGCAATCGAGGCGCCGCAGCGGCTCGGAGATCATCGGGCTGTCGAAGTAACCCTGGGCATCGAGGGGGGCGCGGACCACCGCATCCGGGTTGTCCACCGCCCACGCACGCGCTGTGGTCGCCACCGCACAGAGATCTTCCGGTGTACCCGCGTTGACGTGCAACCACCGCTGTGTGAGAAGGGCGTAGGTCGGAACGGACCCGAGGACGCCGCCGGCGCGCTCCAGTCCCCGAGAACCGGAGTGGCCGCCGCTGTGTGCATAGGTCGAGCCGGCGGCCTTTCCGGCGACGAGCGGCGCGTCGGCGAAGACGCACATCACCACTCGCGCGCTGCCGCTCTCCACAGCGAACTGGGCACGCTGGATCATCGCGATCGTGGTGGCCCCCTTGATCTCCACATGCTCGAGCAGGCGGAGGCCGGAGAAACCACCCGAGGACGCGAATCCGACCCCGAGTCGGTCCGGGCGTACACCCTGCGACGAACCGACGAGCAATCCGTCGATGTCGGTGATCTCGATCCCCGCGTCTGCCAACGCATTCCGGCTCGCCTGACACGCCAGCTCGAGCGGACTGTCCCCCGGGCGCAAAGACATCGGGGTCATCCCCAGGCCCACGATCGACGCGCTCACGACGACCGTTCCGGCCGTGGCCCCAGTGAACGGTCACGACGCTCGTCCCGGTAATTTCCGACGCGCAGCCAATCCTCGCGATCGTCGGGCGTCGCCAGACACAGGCTCACGAGCTCCAAGGGCGACAAGAAGATGTGGTCGTCGCTCTCGAGGTCTTCGACGAGCAACCGGTCTCCGTTGCCGGTCGAATCCAGCGACAGGCGTACCGCCGCGAACTCGTTGATCAGGGATGCGAGTTCGCGACGCCGCACGCGGCGCTCGTCGCCACCGGATTCTGCACGTTCATGTGTGGTCATAGTCATCGACGACCCGTCTCGCCCAACCTTGCTCCGCTGAATTCTCGAAGAGTTGCTGCCAACTCGACAGAACCCACTTGCCCTTGCGGTCATCCCGCCTCATAGTCATATCGTATACCGGTGTCAGAAACAATCCCATGGATCGAAGACCAAACCGCTCTCTGTTCCATGTCGGCCCAGTTCAAGACACCACAGGCACATCCATCTAATGTGGACATAGTGGAAACCTCACCCGATCACAATGGAGGCCCGAGCATGACCGAGACAACGATTTCCACCCCTGCGGCCGACACCGGCGAGTACCGGAGCATCTGGACCTACCTCCGCGAACTGGAGTTCCGTCAGGGTTTCGTCGACATCGGCGGGATACGGACCCGATACGCCGAGGCCGGTTCCCCGGACAAACCGCACGCCATCCTGCTGCACGGCACCGGCGGCCACTGGGAGACCTTCGCGCCCAATCTCGGACCGCTGTCGGAACATTTCCACTGCGTGGCGATCGACATGGTCGGCAACGGCTTTTCCGAGAAGCCCGATTACGACTACGAGATCGCGGTCTATGTCGAACAGGTCCTCGGGGTGATGACGCACTTCAACATGGCGTCGGCGCACTTCATCGGCATGTCCCTGGGCGCGTGGGTGTCGGCCGCGGTCGCAACCGAACATCCCGACCGCGTCGACAAGGTCATCCTGATGTCGCCCGCCGGCCTGATCGCGACCGCGTCGAACATGGCACGCATCCGCGCCGAGCGCACCGAGGCCGTCAACAATCCCAGCTGGGAATCACTCCACAAGGTGTTCGCACACCTCATCGCCGATGAGGCCAACCGACTCCCCGACCTGATCGCACTGCGGCAGGCGATCTACCGCCGCGAGGACACCCGCACCACGATCGATCACCTGCTGATCCTGCAGGATGCCGAAACGCGCGACCGCAATCTCATCCCCGAGGAGAAATGGGCCACGATCGCCGCGCCCACGCTCGTCGTGGCCTCCGGCAAGGACGAGGGCGAGTACCAGAGCACTGCTCACATCGTCGCCGATCTGATCCCGCGTGCCGAGGTGTTCGAGATGCCCGCGGTCCGGCACTGGCCGCACTTCGAGGACCCGGCCGCGTTCAACCCGACCGCAGTGGAGTTCCTTCGCCGATGACGACGACTCTGGGCGACACCGACGTCGCCGACCTGGCACGCCGCCTCTACGAGGCGGAGAGGACACGGGTCCCCATCCGGCAGATCTCCCTCGAGCATCCGGAGATGACCATCGAGGACTCCTACGCGGTGCAGCGCGAGCTGATCCGGCTGAAGGTCGCCGACGGCGCGGTGTCGCGCGGCCGCAAGATCGGCCTCACGTCCAAGGTCATGCAGCGCGCGGTGTCCATCACCGAACCTGACTACGGCGTATTGCTCGACGACATGTTCTTCGACGACGGTGGCATCGTGCCGGCCCGTCGATTCATCCGGCCGCGCATCGAAGTCGAACTGGCGTTCATCCTCGGCGAATCCCTCTCCGGGCCCGGGATCACCCTCTATGACGTTCTCCGGGCAGCGGAGTACGTGACCCCGGCGCTGGAGATCCTCGACGCGCGTGTGCAGATGACGGACCCGGAGTCCGGCCACCGCCGGACCATCGTCGACACCATCAGCGACAACGCCGCAGATGCCGGGGTCGTCCTGGGCGGACGCGTGGTGACGCCCATGGGCGTCGACCTGCGCTGGGTTTCGGCTCTTCTCCTACGGAACGGCTCGATCGAGGACTCCGGGGTCGCCGCATCGGTGCTCGGCCATCCGGCAAACGGTGTCGCGTGGCTGGCCAATCGTCTCGCCCCCCACGGAGTCGCACTGAGCGCGGGCGAGGTGATCCTCGCGGGGTCGTTCACCGCGCCGGTCTTCGCCGAACCCGGCGACACGTTCGTGGCCGACTACGGACCGCTCGGAACGGTGTCCATCCACTTCGCCCCGGAGGCTCCCGAATGACCGGCGAACGCAACCCCTGGATCCGGCAGTTGCACGGCGAGCATCCCCGGATCGGGATGTGGATCGCGTCGGGGAATCCCTACAGCGCGGAGATCTGCGCCGGCGCGGGACTCGACTGGCTGATGCTCGACCTGGAGCACGTGCCGAACGACGTCCGCTCCACGCTTGCACAACTGCAGGCGGTCGCCGCCTACCCCGTCGAGGTGCTGGTACGTCCGGCGACCGGCGACCCGAGCGTGATCAAACAACTCCTCGACATCGGGGCCACCAATCTGATCGTCCCGATGGTCGAGACCGCCGACGAGGCCCGCGCCCTGGTCGCCGCGACCCGCTATCCGCCCGAGGGCATCCGCGGGGTGGGAAGCGCACTGGCCCGCGCCTCCCGCTGGAATCGCATTTCTGACTATCTCATCACCGCAGACGCCGCAGTGTCGCTCACCGTGCAGGTCGAGACCGCCGGCGCACTCGACCAGCTGGACGAGATCGTCGCCGTCGATGGTGTCGACGCCGTGTTCATCGGGCCCGCCGATCTCGCCGCGTCGCTCGGCTACCTGGGCAAGCCCGAGCACCCCGAGGTCGTGGCGACGATCGAGGAAGCCTTATCGCAGATCAAGGCCGCAGGAAAGGCCGCCGGAGTCAACGCCTTCAACCCGGAGGTGGCACGTCGGTACATGTCGGCCGGCGCGTCTTTCGTGTTGGTCGGCGCGGATGTGACGATCCTCGCCCGCGGCAGTGAAGCCCTCGCCAAGCAGTACGCGGCACCGCCCCACTCCGCATGACACTTGACTCTGCGTTCCCAAGATCTGACAATAGTGTCACTGCGAGTCCCGTCTCGCACGACGAGGAAAGGTCCCCACATGGATTTGGACTTCAGCACCGAACAGTTGGAGTTCCGAGACGAGGTGCGTACGTGGCTCGACGAGAACAAACCCTCCGAGCCCCGGCCCCGGGATGCCGAGGGTATTCGTGAATACGACACTGCGTGGCAGCGGACCCAGTGGGAGGGCGGCTGGGCCGGTATCGCTTGGCCGAAGGAGTACGGCGGCGGCGGACTGACACTGTTGCAGCAGCTCATCTGGTATGAGGAGTACGCCGCGCGGGGATTCCCGGGCATCGATGCCAACTTCGTCGGACTGTCGCACGCGGGGCCCACCCTCATCACCCGCGCCAACGACGCGCAGAAGAGTTCTCATCTCCGGCGGATTCTGTGTGGTGAATCGATCTGGTGTCAGGGCTTCTCCGAACCCGAAGCAGGTTCGGATCTCGCCGCCCTCCGCGCCCGGGCGGTGATCGACGGGGATGACCTCGTCGTGAACGGACAGAAGATCTGGACAAGCTTCGCGACGATTGCCGACTACCAGGAACTTCTGGTGCGAACCGACAACACCGGCTCCAAGCACCAGGGCATCACCTGGGTCATCTGCGACATGACCAGTCCGGGCATCGAGGTCCGCCCCATCGAGACGATCGAGGGCGGCGCCGAGTTCTGTGAGGTCTTCTACGACAACGTACGAATTCCGCTCTCGAACGTCGTCGGTGAGATGAACGACGGATGGAGCGTCGCGATGTCCACGCTCTCGTTCGAACGCGGGACAGCGTTCACGGCCAATCAGGTCCGTCTGGCCAAGGTCGTGGAAGACCTCATCGAGTTCGCCCGCGATCATGTCGGTCCCGACGGACGCCGTCCGGCGATCGCCGACGACGAGATCGCACGACGACTGGCGCGAGCGCGCGCCGCGGTGACCTCACTGCGAGCCATGACCTACGTCGGCATCTGCCGCAGCATGCAGACGGATACGCCCGGCCCCAAGGGGTCGATGCTGAAGCTGTTCTACGCCGACCTGGCCAAGCAGGTCGCGGAACTGGCGTTGGACATCATCGGAACCGACGCCCTGCGCAGCACCTCCCGCTGGGACGAGAACGGCTGGGTGGGCAACTATCTGTACGCGTTCTCGCAATCCATCGGCGGCGGGACGTCCGAGATCCAGCGAAACATCGTCGGCGACCGGGTCCTCGGACTCCCGCGCTGAGCAAGGAGTACACCATGAACCTCCTCCCATCCGGCGACCAGCTCGAGCTGGTCGCCGCCGCAGGGGATTTCATCACTTCGCGACCACCGGTCGAAGAGATCCGCGTTCATCGCGACGACGCGTCACCCGTCGACCCCGAGATATGGCGCGGCGGTGCCGAACTCGGTCTGCTCACTCTCGGTCTCGACGAGGATTTCGGCGGTTTCGGTCAGGGCATCGACGACGAGGTGATGGTGGTCATGGAGTTGGCCAAGCATCTCGCAGTCGGGCCCTTCCTGGCGTCGACGCTCGGCGCCAGGGTCGCCGCGGCGACCGGACACCTCGAGCTCGTCGACCAGATCGCCGCGGGGACCGCGATGGTCGGGCTCGCGGAACTCCGCGGCGACGGGGAGATCGGCGCGGACGGGTTCAAGGGGTCCTTCGACCTCCTGGATTGCACGGGCGCGAGCCATGCCCTCCTCGTCACCCGCGACGGTGCCGCGCTCATCGAACTGGTCGAGTTCGGTGACGTCACACCGGCCGAATCGGTCGACCCGGGAACGCGGTTGGCCACCGCAACGGTGACGGCGGGCGATGTCACCGCCTGGCTGCCGGCCGGCAGCGAGTGGATCTGGGGTCGCGCCCAGATCCTCGCCTCGGCCTACCTCGCCGGCCTGGCCGAGGCGATCACCGAGATCTGCGTGGAGCATGCGAAGACCCGCGAACAGTTCGGACGGCCCATCGGCGTGCACCAGGCCATCAAACATGCCGTCGTCGACATGGCAGTCCGGGCCGAGTCCGCCACGGCGCAGACGTTTTTCGCGGCGACGGCATTCAAGGCGGGCCGGTCGGACACCGAGTTCCAGATCCTGGCAGCGAAGACGGTCGCGGCACAGGCCGCTATGAGCAACGGAAGCGGGAGTATCCAGGTGCACGGCGGGATGGGTTACACGTTCGAACACAACGCCCACCTGTATCTGAAACGCGCCATCGTCTACAAGCATCTGTTCGCAGGCGCCTCCGGAGTACTCGCCGAGCTGCTCGACCTCGAGGCCGCACAGTGAATCGAAAGGTCGCCATCGCCGGTGTCGCGCTCTCCGATGTCGGCAAGGTCGACAACAAGAACGCGTATGAGCTCATGGCCCAGGCCAGCCGTCGGGCGCTGGCCGACACCGGTCTGAGCCCCGCCGACATCGACGGGCTGGGATCGACCAGTCAGGGCACGCTGCCCCCGACCGACGTCGGTGAGTATCTGGGCATCAGACCGCGATGGATCGACTCGACCTCCGTCGGCGGTGCGTCCTGGGAGGTCATGGTCTCCCATGCGACCGACGCGATCGCCGCGGGTCACGCCGACGTGGTGTTGCTGACCTACGGGTCCACCGCCCGCGCCGACATCCGGAAGGGGCTGCGGGGAGCCAACATCAACTGGGGTGCCCGCGGCCCACTGCAGTGGGACGCGCCATACGGCCACACGCTGATCTCGAAATACGCGATGGCCGCACGGCGTCACATGCATCAGTACGGTACGACGATCGAGCAGCTCGCGGAGGTCGCGGTGTCGGCCCGGTTCAACGCCGCCGACAACCCCGAGGCGATGTACCGCGACCCGATCACCGTCGATGACGTGTTGTCCGGACCGATGATCGCCGATCCATTCACCAAGCTGCACTGCTGCATCCGTTCCGACGGCGGCGCAGCGATCATCCTGGTGGCCGAGGATCGGGTGCCCGATCTCAAGTCACCACCGGTCTGGGTGCTGGGTTCTGCGGACGCCACCTCCCACATGCTCACCAGCCAGTGGGAAGACATGACCGTGGGTCCCGCCGCGGTCACCGGCCCACTTGCCTTCGAACGCGCCGGTGTGCGCCCGTCTGATGTCGACGTCGCGGAGATCTACGACGCATTCACCTACATGCTCCTGCTGAGCCTGGAAGATCTCGGGTTCTGTGGGAAAGGAGAGGGTGGCGCCTTCGTCGCCGAGCAGAACCTACGTCTCGGCGGTGCGTTGCCGACCAACACCGACGGGGGTGGCCTGTCCGCGTGTCACCCCGGTCAGCGTGGACTCTTCCTACTCGTCGAAGCAGCCAGGCAGCTGCGCGGCGAGGGTGGTGCACGACAGGTCCCGGACGCGAAGATCGCCTGCGTCAGCGGTACCGGAGGCTGGTTCTGTTCCAGCGGCACGGTCTTGCTCGGATCGGAAGAACCGTGAGCGCTCGGAGTTCAGCCGTACCCGCGATCGCACCGCCCCTGCAGGACACCTTCGCCAACACCCGGGAACTGCTGGAAGCAGCTGCGGAACTCCACGGCGAACGCGACGCCTACGTCGAGCCGGGGTCGCGGGTCTCCTTCGCCCAGTGGGTGTCCCGGGCGCGTTCGGTGGCCGCACACTTCGCCGCGTTGGGCGTCGGCAGGGGTGATGTCGTCACCCTGATGCTCCCGTCCGGTGTCGACTACGCCACCTGTTACGCCGCCGCCGCGATGCTCGGCGCCGTCACCGCGGGCGTCAACGGAAGGCTCGGCCCGACAGAGACCGGAGCCATCCTGAGGGTGTCCGCGCCGGCGCTCATCGTTCATGCGTCGAACCAACCACCGGAGTGCGGGGTGCCCGTCGTCGACCTGCGGCTGCTCAGAACGTGGTACTCCGATCCAGGAGAACCCCCGGTCGTCGATGTCGATCGTAGCGACCCGGTCGCCATCATCTTCACCAGCGGGACAACCGGTTTGCCGAAAGGAGCCTGGTTCGACGCCGACAACCTCGCCGCGTCGGCACAGGCCGCTGGGATCATGAGTGCCCCCTATGACCGCCGCATGACTTCTACGCCGTTCTCGCATGCCGGCTACATGTCTAAATTGTGGGACCAACTGCTCTGGGGCACAGCCCTCATCATTCCACCGGCGCCGTGGACGGCAGCCGGTATGGCTCGTACGCTCGCCGACGAACACGTCACGGTCGGCGGCGGAGTCCCCACCCAATGGGCGAAGCTGCTCGAACTACCCGGTCTCGATCGGGGTTCGTTCCCCGATCTCCGGGTCGGCGTCGTTGCCACCGCACCGGCGTCACCCGAACTCGTCGAGCGCACGACGGAACTGATCGGGGTTCCGTTGGTCGTCCGCTACGCCATGACCGAGTCACCGACGGTCTGCGGAACCGACCCGGCTGATCCGCCCGAGGTCCAAACCCGGACCGTCGGGCGCCCACAGAACGGGATGACTGTGCAAGTCGTCGACGACGAGGGGGCGGTTCTCCCTCCCGGTCAGGTCGGACGGGTCCGCATCAAGGGTGATTGTGTGATGCGCGGGTACTGGCGCGATGCGGAGTTGACAGCTGCCGCTTTCGATTCCGAGGGCTACCTGCTCACCGGCGACCTCGGCACGTTCACGCCCGAGGGCAATCTCCGGCTGGCAGGCCGGTCCGGTGACATGTACATCCGCGGTGGCTTCAATGTGCATCCGGTCGAGGTCGAGCAGGCGATTGCGCGGCACCCTCTGGTACTCGACGCTGCTGTCGTGGGGCACGGCGCGCCGGTGATCGGTGAGATCGGCGTTGTGTTCGTCGTACCCGCGGATCCCCATCGACCACCCACACTGGACGAACTTCGCGAGTGGACGACGTCCTTGCTGGCCGACTACAAATCGCCCGACCATCTCGTGCTGGTCGACACGATCCCCCAGACGGCGATGGCCAAGACCGACCGGACTCGCCTGCGAGATCTTCTCGTCGAGAATCCACCGCCGTCACGTACCCCGCCAGCCAACGCTCGGAACACGTGATCGACCGAGACCCGGACAGCTCCGGGTCACCTGCAGCCCGCTACGACCCCTTGAGGAGTTCACGATGCGAGTCCACATCGCTCTCGACGAATGTGAGGCGCACGGGATGTGCGCGCTTCACGAACCAGACCTGTACGAACTGGATGACGACGGTTACGCGGCCAACGCCGACTTCACCGTCGGTGGCGGCATGGAATCCGCGGCGCGCAACGGCGCCAGTCGCTGTCCGATGAGCGCGATCAAGGTCATCGACGATTGATCTCCTCCGTCTGGGAGACGACTGTCCTCCGTGGTGGCGAACTCCATTCGCCATCACGGAGGACACGGAACATATCCGACCAGCCGGAATCAATCGACCGTGCGCCATGGGAAGCGACGGTGTCCCCCGCTTTCTGACCGACAGCGTGGACGTCGTCACCGACGGCCACCGGAATCCGGTTCGCCACATCGACTTCGGGGCTGCGCAGCGTGCGGCACGTGGGCGATCGCGAACCCCGAAATCGAGTCGTGCTCCAGTATCCAGCGGGGAGATCGGGGTTCTTGCGCGGGAAGCCGAGAGATCGCCGGCCGCAGTCGGTCTGATGTCCGGCACACTCCGACGCACCAGGAAGACGACCGTCGGTGCCGACTTGCGATATCGCCTGAGGCACAGCACGGGTCGATCGGTGCCGCTATCCCGGTGTCATCAGGGCCCGGAGCGCTCCTGGCGGATTCTAGGGGTCCTCGCAACACCGTTGGTTAGACTGGCACAAGTAAATCACGCAGGCGCTCGGCTGGTGTTCTCCAGTCGAGCGTTTTGCGTGGTCGGCCGTTGGGTCTTTGGGCGACGAGTTCGAGGTCCTCGGCGCTGTGTACCGACAGGTCGGTTCCCTTTGGGAAGTATTGGCGCAGTAAACCATTGGTGTTCTCGTTAGAGCCGCGCTGCCATGGTGAATGGGGGTCGCAGAAGTAGACCGACACACCGGTGGTGACGCTGACCTGCTTGTGCGCCGCCATTTCACAGCCCTGGTCCCAGGTCAACGACCCCCGCAGATGCTCGGGTAGAGCACCGATCAGCGGGATCAGCACGTCGCGAACCTCCTCGGCTGTGTGTCCGCCAGGCAGATGCCCGAGCAGGACGTAGCGAGTCGTGCATTCGACCAACGTCACGATGGCCGATTCCGAACGGGTACCGACGATCAGGTCACCCTCCCAGTGGCCCGGTACCGCCCGGTCCTCGACCTCAGCCGGCCGATCGGAGATCATCACCATCTCGTCGACAAACCGGGCTGCGCGGCGGTCTGGGGACCGGCGAGTCTTACGACGTGTACGTCCGGTCCGCAACGCGTCGGCGACTTCACGGCGCAACCCGCCGCGGGCCTGAACGTAGATCGCCTGGTAGATCGTCTCGGTACTCACTCGCATTGCCTTGTCATCGGGGAACTCGATGATCAAAGCGTGACAGATCTGTTCTGGAGACCACTGCTGGGCAAGTTTGTCGCGGACGTAATCCCGAAGCGGCCCAGCGGTGGCGAGTTTGGACTCCTTAGGACGTAAACGCGCACTCGCCCAGGCCGTTTGAGCCCGATAAGGACGGTATACCCCTGACACTGAGTAGGCATCAATCTCGCGTTTGATCGTCGACGCCGCCCGCCCCAACCGGCGTCCGATCTCGCGCAACGAGTCGCCGGCACGGTGCATGTCAGCGATCTGCTTACGCTCAGACAAGCTCAGGAACCGAGGATGCAGCTGGGCTTCGATCTTGGCCACCGACGGCCGTCGCCCCGCTGAGTCGTACGTCGTCATACCGGTCTTGTAGTCGATGCGGCGACCATCGGGATGAAGGCGCGCGTGAGCACCTTTGCGTATCCCCTGATCCCAATCCTGCGCAGTCCGGATATTGACGCCCACCTGCCGGGCGGCGTCGCGACGACGAACACCAGCCGCCCGCAACTCGTCATAACGAGCGCGCCCGGGATGCCCAGAGGTCCCCGGCTTGCCACGCCCGCGTAACCCGGCTCGACGCACCCAGCCAGACGCAGTACTGCGATTAACACCCACACAACGAGCGGCAACCGTGACACTCCCGCCTTCGCGATCCAGCGCCTCGAAGAACCGATCCTTCAACTCTGCAGAAACCACGATCCCCGCAACTCCCTGAAAGCCAGGGTGTTGCGGGGATCGCTAGAATCCGCCCCTCGGACGCGGGCCCACCGTGACAAGCGGGATGATGCGGAGGTAGCTCATCCTGGACGGGCCGGCGGAACCCGACGGCATGGACCACTCGACGGCGCCTGTCCGAGAGGGCAGGCGCGGTCGTCGCGGTGGGTGCGTGGACTATCCGCCCAGACGCAACCCCGAGGCGCGCGTGCCGAACAGGTCGACACCCAGGACAGTACCGAGTTTCTCGGCGTCCCAGCGCTTTCCGCCGTTTGACACCGCACTGACGGGGGTCCAACCCTTCAACCACTGGATGTTCTCGCCCAGTGCCTTGATGACCTGTCCACTGACGTGTCCGGCCTCCGGGCTGGCGAGCCATGCGACCACCGGCGAACCAAGAGACGGATCCTTGGGGTCGAACTCGTCCTCGGACCGCTCGTCGGGTTCGATCGGCGCCGCGGCGCCGGCGATGGTGGCCGACATGCGAGTGCGCCCACCCGGGCTGATCGCGTTGACGGTCGCGCCGGTCGATGCGAGCTCGAGGCTGAGCGTCTGCGTGAGCCCGACGATGGCCGCCTTCGCCGCACTGTAATTCGTCTGCCCGAAGTGGCCCTGGAGTCCGGCACCGGAGGTGGTGTTGATGATCCGCCCGTAGACCTTGGCGCCGGTGTCCTTGGATTCCTGACGCCACTTCCGGGCCACGGCTCGGCTTGTCAGCCAGCTGCCCCGCACGTGCACCCGCATCACCAGGTCGAAATCGTCGACACTCATGTTCCAGATCGCCTTGTCGCGGACGATACCGGCGTTGTTGACCACGATGTCGAGGCGGCCCAGCTGGGAATAGGCGCGTTCGACGAGCAGATCGACCGACTCCTCGTCACCGACATCGCTGAAATCCGAGATGGCCTTGCCGCCACGGTCTTCGATGATCTGCACGACTTCGTCGGCAACCTTGCCGGTGCCCTGACCATCCAGGGAGGTACCCAGGTCGTTGACGATGACGGTCGCGCCGTGCTTGGCGAGTTCCAGCGCGTGGCCTCGCCCGATTCCGTGTCCGGATCCCGTGACCAAAGCCACCTTGCCGTCGAGCAATCCGCTCATGGTGCTGATACTCCTCTGCGTTGTGTATGTTTCGACCGCACGAGCCCTGCCGGTCGAGAGACCTAGGCCGGACGGAAGATCGTGGCCGTGAACTCGTCGGTGATGGGACGGAAGCCGACGGTCACCCGCACCCCGACTTCGAGGTCTGCGGGCTCGCAGTCTTCCATGTTCGTCATCAGCCGCGGACCCTCGTCGAGTTCGACGATCGCTGCGACGTACGGCAGCCGCTCTTTGAACGGATGCAGGTCGTTCATGTAGACGGTCGAGTACGTATACAGCGTCCCTCGACCGCTGGCTTCGAAACTGGTCACGTTCTCGCCCCAGCAGAACGGACAGAATGGCCTCGGGTAGTGGTGGACCTTTCCGCAGTCCCCGCATCTGGCCACGAGTAGTGTGCCCTGCGCGGCGGCATCCCAATATGGTGTGGTCGCGGCTTCGACGGTGGGGATGTCGGCGCGGGGCTTCGCCGGCCGGACCCCCGCCGGCTTTTCGGTGTCGGCCATCTCACCACCCCACGAATTCCGGTGGGCGCTTCTGCACGAAGGCCGACACGCCCTCGCGGGCGTCGAGCGAGTACGACTGGATTTCCTGAGCCATGGCTTCGGTGACGAACGATCCCGCTCGGTCCACGTCGGGCGACTCGTTGAACAACCGCTTCGTCAATCCCACCGCACTCGTCGGCGCCACGGCCAGTCGTCCGACGTAGTCGTCGACGGCGGCTTCGAGATCCTCCGGCGGCACCACCCTGTTCACCAGGCCCAGGTCGAATGCCTCCTGAGCGGAGAGCTTGTCGCCGAAGAACGCCATCTCCTTGGCCTTCTGCATTCCGATCCGCCGCGGGAGGAGGTACGCGCCGCCTCCGTCCACGACCAGGCCGCGCTTGACGAAGGACTCGGCGAAGTACGCATTGTCGGTCGCCACGACCAGGTCCGAGGCGTAGGCGAGGTGAGCGCCGATTCCGGCAGCGGCCCCCTGCACCACGGTCACCACGGGTCTGCTGCAGTCGAGCACCGATGCGATCAGACGTTGGGCACCACCCATGATGGTCTTCATCGGCCCAGTGGCCCGCTTCACGTTCTTGGCATGCCCATCGGCGAGTTTCACCACATCCGCTCCGGCACAGAACTGTCTCCCGCGGGCCCGGAGGACGACGACGCGAACCTCGTGGTCGGCGTTCGCATCCAGGAACAGCTCGGTGAGCGCGTCGCGATCATCGGGCCGAAGCGCGTTTGCCGCCTGTGGACGGTTCAGATGGATCGTCAGGACACCGTCGGTCAGCCCACTCTGTACCGCGTCCTCGTCGGCACGCACGTCGGCGAGTTCCGTCACTTCGTCACCGGGGTGTACTCGGCACGAAGGTGCTTGATCCCGTTGAGGAAGTTCGACCGCAACCGCACGGGTTCGCCCACCGACCTGATGTCCGGATAGCGCTCGAACAGCATCCGGAAGGCGACGTCGAGCTCGAGCCTTGCGAGATGTGCGCCCAGGCAGAAGTGGGCACCGGCACCGCCGAAAGCCACATGTGGGTTGGGATCTCGGGTGATGTCGAAGGTATAGGGATCGTCGAACATCGTCTCGTCACGGTTCGCCGAGGTGTACCACATCACCACCTTGTCGCCCTCGGACAATTCGAGGTCACCCAGCATCACCCCGTCCCGGGCAACCGTGCGGCGGAAGTGGATGACCGGTGTCGCCCACCGGAGCATCTCCTCGATGGCCGTGGACGCGTACTCCTCGTAATCCGACAACCACAGATCCCGCTGATCCGGGTGCTGGGTCAGCACGTGCAGGCCGTGCGAGATCACGTTGCGAGTGGTCTCGTTACCCGCGCCGACCAACAGGATGAAGAACTTCGCCATCTCCTGGGGTGTCAGGTTCTCGTCGTCCGCGGCGACGAGTTTGGTGATCAGATCATCCTGCGGATCGGCTATCCGGTCCTCGGCGAGATCGTTGAGAAGCGCGATCAGTCCCTCGCTCGCGGCGGTGACCGCCTTGCCGATACCGCGGGCGGACTGGTCCTCGATGTACTCGGGGTCCGATGCGCCGAGGATCGTGTTGGTGGCCTCGAGGATGAATTTCTCGTGCTCACGCGGGATTCCGAGCAGATTGTCGATGATGCGCAGGGGCAACAACGACGCGAACTCCTCGACGAAGTCGGCCTCGCCGGTCTGCGACATCTCGTCGAGGATCTCGCTGACCGTCTCCTCGATCTCGTCGCGCAACCCGGACAGATTCCGCGCGGTGAACCCGCGCGAGACGATCTTGCGCAGCCGCGCATGCTCGGGGTTGTCCATGTCGATGATGGAACCGCGGTATTCCCGGAGTTCGGCCGGCTGATCGAAGATCTGCGTCCCACCGATGCCCGACGAGAAGTCCTCGGGCCTCCTGCTCACCTCGAGAATGTCCTCGTATGTGGTCAGGGCCCAGAACCCCTTGGGGCGTCGGCCCTCCTCGGCTGGGCCCAGCGGCACGAACATCCGAGGCCGATCGCGGCGCAGCGTCGCGAACTCCGCGTCTCGTTCGGCCGGGGACTGCTGCCACCAGGAAAGGTCATGCAACGGGGTCGACGCGATCTCGTCGGTTTCGATCATGGGCACCGCCTCTGGTAGTTATGCTGGAGCTATTCTGGCATTCGTGTCATGTTTTGGCAAATACCTTGAACTGCATCTTCACACGATTTTGATCAACCACTCCAGATCTTAACTGGCTTCAACGTCACCTGAGTCACGGAGGAAGAATGACTCCATACAGCTCCCCCGCCCTGGTCATCAGCGAGTGCCAGCAGGGGCTGCTCGACCCGCCTCCGGGGTTGTTCTCCGGGCTCGCCGAGCAGGCCTCCGTCCGCGGCCTGGTCCGGAACACGGCAGAGTTGGCCCGCGCCTTCCGAGCGCGGTCGCTGCCCGTCGTTCACTGCACCATCGCCCACCGGTCCGACCAGATGGGGATGCTGCCGAATTCCTATCTGAGCAAACTGGCCATCCGCGGTCGAATGATGGTGGAGGGAAGTCCCGACATCGTCATCCCCGCGGACCTCGGTCCCGAACCGACAGATCTGGTCAGCTCACGCGCGACCGGTCTGACGGCGTTCTATGGCACCAATCTCGATGCGATGCTGAGACTGCAGCGTGTACAGACGCTGGTGCTCGCGGGCATATCCACAGATGTCGCGCTTCCCGGCTTGGCGCTCGAGGGCGTGAACCGAGGATACGACGTCGTTCTCGCAGAGGACTGCACAGCGGGTACGAGTGCCGAGAGTCACGACTACATGGTGACGAACATGCTGGCGATGCTGACGCGGATCACCCCGGCTGCCGACGTGATCCGTCGGCTGCCGGGGTGATGGCGTCGAGCCTCAGTTGGTGGCGAACGCTGCCGCTTCCGCATCGGACACCGCGTCACCGTTGATGGAGAACCCTCCGTCGACGGTGAGCATCGAACCAGTTGCGAAGGCCGATTCATCGGAGGCGAGATAGGTTGCCGCATAGGCGATATCCATCGGATTGCCGATGCGGGTGAGCCGTCCGCCACCGGTGTGGTGACCTGAATCTCCGCGTCCGGACACCACGCGGCCGACCAGGATGCAGTTCGCCCGGATCCCATCCGCCGCACCTTCGACGGCGAGTGACCGCGTCAGGCTCGTCACCGCAGACTTCGCTGCGCCATAGGCTCCGAACCCCTTGAAACCTGCGATCGCCTGACCGGATGAGACATTCAGGATCGATGCTCCTTCGGCCGAGACCAGGTGCGGCCAGGCGTACTTCGACGCCCAGAACACATTGCCGGTGAGGGTCCCGGTCATGATCGAGTCCCACTCCGCGGTGGAGTACTCATGTAACGGCTTGACCGTCGTGGCGACCACGTCTGTCGGTGCCGCGTTGTTGACGAGCGTCGAGAGTCCACCGAAACGCGAGACGACCGCGTCTATCGTGTTCCGCACACTGTCCTCGGAGGTGACATCGAGCGGAAAGAACTCGGCGTCGCCGCCGGCGTCACGGATGAAGTTCACGACTTTCTCGCCGCGCTCCACAGTTCGGCCCGTGACGGCAACCTTCGCTCCCTCCGCCGCGAAATGCTGAGCGATCGACCGTCCGATGCCCCTGGTGGATCCGGAGACCAGAGCGACCTTGCCGCGCAACCGCGTGCCCGGTGCAGTCACAGCGAGTCCCTCAGGTTCTCCATGGCAACCAGTCTGCGCCTCGCCAATTCGACCGAATCCTCGTTACCTGGTCCGGATCGGAGCTCGTTCAGCTTGTTCCGTTCGAACTCGATCTCCTCCTCGAGACGGTCCCGGGACTCGTCCCTGGTGAGCAGATCCTGATCGACCCAGTCGGCTGCGTCGATGTCTTTGCCATGAGCCATGATCGAGTCCTCAGCGAGCCGCGGCCTCGGTGCGCGGGAAGTTGTACAACTTCCGCGCGTTGAGTTCGACGATCTTGTGGGCCTCCTCATCGGGAACCTCGGCGAGGAGCTTCTCGGTGTACCGCCGGCTGTTGGGCCAGTTGGAATCCGAATGGGGGTAATCACATTCCCAGGTGATGTTGTCGATACCGACCTGGTGGCGACGGGCAACACCTTCGTGGTCGTCGATGAAGCAGCCGTAGATGTTCGACCGGAACAGATCCGAGGGACGGACCTCTTTGTTCACGTTCTGATACCAGCGATGCTTCTCCCAGGTCAGGTCGATTCGCTCGAGCAGGTACGGCATCCAGCCGATCCCGCCCTCGGACAGAGCGATCTTCAGGTTGGGGAATTTGTAGAAGACCGGCGAGAACAGGAGGTCTGCGGTCGCATACATCGAGTTCGTGCCGAATAGCGCGATCATGACCGCCATCGGCGCCTCAGGCGACGTGATCGGGGCCCGACCCGATGAACCGAAGTGCATGCACAACGGCATGTTGGTTTCTTCGGCCGCGCGGAACACTGGGTCCCAATGGTCGGTGTAGAACGACGGAAGACCCAGCGTGACAGTGTTTTCCGGGAAAGTGATCGCCTTGGCCCCCTTGGCGGCACAGCGGTAGATCTCCTCCGCGGCGGCCTGCGGGTCCCACAGCGGGAGAATGATCAGCGGGATGATCCGGTCGGGAGCCGCCGCCGCCCACTCGTCGAGGTGGAAATCGTTCCATGCCTTCACCGACAGCAGGGCGAGTTCTTTGTCCTCGCCCTCCAGGAAGACCGTGCCGGCGAATCGCGGGAACGAGGGAAAGCACAGGGCAGCCTGCACACCATCGATGTCCATGTCGGCCACGCGGGCCTTGGCGTCGTAACAGCCGGGCAACATGTCCGAGTAGCGCGTCGGGTCCATGCCGTACTCCTGCGGCTTCTTGCCGGCCACCGCGTTCAGTCCGATGTTCGGGTAGATGCGGCCCTCGTAAGACCACACCTCCGCGATCTTCTTCTTCGCGGCCCGACCGCCCTCGCCGCGTGCGGCATTGAGCAGGGCCGCCGAGAGACCTTCGTCCCCCTGCTGCTGACTCATGTCCATCTCGATGATCCGCGGACCCTCATCGAGGAACTTCTTCGGCAACCTGGTCGACCAGACGTCTGGCGGTTCGATCAAGTGATCGTCGACCGAGATCAAGTGCATGTAATCCTGGAGCGGCACAACGCCTCCTGCTACGTATGACGGGCTACAAGGGGGGGAACAGGCCACTGTGAACCTGGGCATCGTTCCCATATCTGACACTATGTCACTTTAGTGACAGGCGTCACAAGAGTCAAGTTATTCTCGGAGAAATCCGGCATTCGCGCAAAGAATCTGGAACGTCGAGGTGGTCGAACGCAGCTCAGAACTGACATTGATGTCACCCCAAGCGGTTGGTGCCGGGGAGCGATCCGGACGTCGATGCCGCCGGCGGGGTCCCACTGAGAGGGAGCAGCGGCTGATTGCGTCCAACCCCTTCGCTCTGCCCCGGCGGATCAGGCATCATGACCGGACTTCCCCGGGTTCGCAGTCGGGTACTCCTACGTCGGTCGACGGTGTCTGAGTTCGTCTCCCGCGCACAGCAACTGACGTCGTCGGTGTCCACCCGGATTGCGGGTGGACACCAACGACGTCGGATGAACCGTCCCGATCAGGTACCGAGTTTCAGCAGCATGGAACCCGCCTCCGGACCCCCGCCGATCCCCACGGCGGCCACCGACAGGTCCTTCTTGATCTGGCGATCTCCGGCCTGCCGCCACAATTGGGTACAGGCCTCGTGCAGGAACCCGTAACCATGCAGACGGCCCGCCGACAACTGCCCACCGTGGGGGTTGATCGGCAACGTGCCGTCGATCGCGTAGTACCCCTCGTCGTCGAGGAACTGCCCGACCTTGCCGTGCTCGGCGAAGCCGAGCGCTTCGATCCACTGCGAACACAGGTAGCTGAATCCGTCGTAGAGCGTTGCGAAGTCGACATCGGCCGGGGTCAGGTCGGTCCCTTCCCACATCGACGCGGCGGCGTCGTGTGAGGCCATCGTCGTGAGGTCGGTTCGCTGGTCCCAGGAGTGTCGCTCGTAGAGCGCCGAGCCTGCCGCTTCGATGGTGATCGGTGTCTGTTTCAGGCCAACCGTCTCTTCTCGCCGCGACAGGATGATCGCGGTCGCTCCGTCACACGGGACGTCACAGTCGAACAATCCCATGGGAGTCGAGATCATCCGCGCGTTCAAGTAGTCGACCATCGACATCGGCTTGCGGTAGATGGCGTTCGGATTCCGGGCCGCGTTGGTGCGTGCGTTGATGACCAACTTTCCGAGATGCTCTCTGGTCAAGCCGAACTCATACATGTAACGCTGTGCGTACATGCCGATCCAGCTGGCCGGGGAGGCGGCTCCGAATGGCATCCGGAACTCCGCATGGCCCGACGCACGCATCGCCTTGCCCGTCAGCGCGGCGGCGCGACCAGATGCCTGGGCAGTGGCCTCCCAGACCGACCGAAAGCACAGCACGTGTGTGGCGCGGCCCGAAGAGATTGCCGCAGCCGCGTCGAGCAGCGTGCCTATCTGGCCCGACGTCTCCACACCGCTGACGTGCCACCTGGTCCTCAACCCGAAGGCATCGCGGACATCGTGCGTGGTCGCACCGACGAACCCGCCCTCCGCCTGTACCGGGCCCGGATAGCTTGCGACACCGTCGATGTCATCGAACGTCAGGCCCGCGTGGGCCACAGCGCGCTCGGCGGCCTCGAGCGCCAGGTCGATACCCGAACGCCCGATCCGCCGGCCGATCTCGGACTGACCTATCCCGCTGATGACCGCCTTGTCGTCCACGAAACTCATGCTGCCAACGGCCTGAAGAAGGGCAGGGACACATCGTCGTGTGACTCGAACACGACCTCGACCGGCTGTCCGATCTCGACCGCATTCACATCGACGCCGACGATGCACGTGGTCAGGCGGACATCGGGCTGATCGTCGAGTTCGACCACCGCGATGACGTAGGGAGGAGGGAAAGCGGGAAGCCAGGGGTGGTGATTGACCGTGAAGGACGCGATTCGTGCACGCCCGGACGCGGCCTCTGGTCCGACGTTGCGACTCCGGCATCGCCAGCATGCCCCGACCGGCGGGTGAATCCAGCCTCGACAGTCTCGACATCGGTATATGCGGAGTTCACCGTCGAATCCTCCGGTCCAGAAGGCCTCCGATTCCGGGGTCACCTCCGGCAGAATCCGACCTGCCTCGTTAGACATCTGCTCGTCCTTCCGAAAATCACTGTTGTCCGGGCGGCCGGCAGCTGCGCGACGCGCGTGACGGCGGTCACCCCGGTCTCAGGTTAGCATTCATCACCACTGTGTCAGATATTGATTTGCCAACTTGGCTCAAGGATCGGGTCGCAGGGGTGGATCTCGCATCCACCTGCCAATCTAGAGTCCAACTTCGTAGTGACACGCGACACAAAACGCGGGTATTTTCGTGTACACTTAGTCAGATATAGCCCGATGGGGCACGGCGACGATCAGTCGCGGCCCATCGAGTCAGGACCGAGAGGAACAATTGACGTGGTCGGTGTGCTGAACGGAATTCGTGTTGTCGAGGTGGCGGCCTGGACGTATGTGCCGGTGGCGGGCGCGATCCTCGCCGAGTGGGGCGCGGACGTACTGAAGATCGAGCATCCCGAGTCGGGTGATCCCCAGCGCGGGCTCGTGACGTCGGGATTGATCCCGGCCGGCGGGGTCAATCACATGTTCGAACTCCCGAACCGCGGAAAACGCAGCGTTGCAATCGATCTCAAGTCAGAACAGGGACGCGCCCTGCTGATGCGGCTGATCGCCACCGCCGACGTATTCCTGACCAATTTCCGTCCCGACGCCCGCAAGAAGCTGGGCCTCGACGTCGAGGACGTTCGGGCGGTCAACGACAAGATCGTGTACGTTCGCGGTTCCTCGAGCGGCCAGCGCGGCGAGGAAGCGAACCGCGGCGGGTACGACATGACCTCGTTCTGGAGTCGCGGCGGCGCTGCCGACAACATCAGCCCGGACGAACTGGACTACCGCCTCACCATGCCGGGTCCGGCGTTCGGCGACGTTCTCGGCGGCCTGACCCTGGCCGGCGCCGTCTCCACCGCACTCCTGCATCGCGAACGCACCGGCGAAGCCCTCACCGTGGACAGTTCCCTGCTGGCGATGGGTGCATGGTCGATGGGCGCGACCATCGCGGGCGCGCACGCGTTCAACATGGAGCGGTACCCCAAGCACACTCCCGCGACGGCCGCGAACCCGCTGGTCAACACCTATAAGACCGCCGATGGTCGGTTCATCTCGCTGGTCATGCTCGAGTCGGACCGCTACTGGCCCGAACTCGTCACCGTTCTCGGAATCCCCGAGATGATCACCGACCCCCGGTTCGAGAACCACGCGAAGCGCGGTGAGAATCGGCTCGAGGTCATCGAGGTCCTGAGCAACGCATTCGGCAAACGGACGCTCGAGGAGTGGAAGCCCGAACTGGCCAAGATCGACGGGTCCTGGTCGGTGGTCCAGACACCACGTGAGGTCGTCACCGATCCGCAGGTGCTGGCGAACGGCTACATCACGGACCTCACCGACGTGAACGGCGTGGACTACAAGTTGGTGAGCACCCCGATCCAGTTCAACGAGACGCCCAGCGAGCTGACCCGTGCGCCGGCCCACGGTGAGCACACCGACGCGGTGCTCGAGGAGCTGGGACTGCCCATGGAGGAGATCATCGACTACAAGGTGAGCGGCGCGATCCTCTAGTCCGAGCCGACGAAGGGGAGGACGCCGAACGGCGTCCTCCCCTTCTGTTCGTCTGACACCGGCTGTTCGAGCGTGGAAGGAACAGCGGATCACACGCCGGCAGCAGCCTTTTCCAACGACTGATCCTCTGGCGCGTCGGCAGCCGGGTAACGCAGGATGCCACGCACGTTGTTACCCGCGCGCATGTCGTCGTAGCCGTCGTTGACGCCCTCGAGCGGGTAGCTGCGTGTGACCATCGCGTCGAGGTCGACGAACCCACCGCTCCACAATTCCAGAACCTTCGGGATGTCGGCGCGCGGATTGGCCGAACCGTACAGGCTGCCGACGATCTGCTTCTCCTGCAGGGTGAGGTCCATCAGGTTCACCGAGATCTCGCGCTCGAGCATCGGGTGGATGTTGGTGACGATGAGCCGCCCGCGCTTGGCCGTCATCGCCAGGGCCTTTGCCACCAGACGTCCCTCGCCCACGCCCATGGCGCAGATGAACTTGTCGGCTCCCCGGTGCCACGTCGCCTCCGCGACCACACCCCGGGCGTCCTCCCACGATTCGGCCACGTGTGTGGCACCCATCCGAAGTGCGATCTCCCGCTTGTACTCCGACGGATCGATGACGGTGACCGTCCGCGCCCCGGAGAGCTTCGCCCCCTGGACCGCCGCGGCTCCGATGCCCCCGACCCCGGCGACGACGACGTTCTCGCCGGGCTGGACGTCGGCGGTGTAGACCGCCGATCCCCATCCGGTGATGAATCCGCAACCGAGTAGGCATGCGCGGTCCAGGGGGTGGTGCGGTTCGATCTTGATGCAGCTCGCCTCGTTGACCACCGTGTGGTGGGCGAAAGAACCCACGCCACAGGCGAGCGCGAGGTCCTCCCCCTTGGTGTGATGGCGCGCCGTATCGTCCTGGATCTGGTTCCCGCTGTAGATCTTGGCACCCAGATCGCACAGGTTCTGATGCCCGTTGGAACACGACGGGCACCGTCCACAGGACGGGATGAATCCGAACACGACGTGGTCGCCCGGCTGTAGCCACGACACGTGGGAGCCGACCTGTTTCACCACACCCGCACCCTCATGCCCGCCGATACAGGGCAACCGGAACGGCATGTCGCCGGTCACGATGTGCTCGTCGGAGTGACACATCCCCGAGGCATGCAGCTCGACGAGCACCTCTTGTTCTTTCGGGGCATCGAGTTCGATGGTCTCGATCTGCCAAGCTGTGTTGCGCTCCCACAGAACCGCGGCCTTGGTCTCCATTTATTGTCCTTCCACACTACGTTCCGACGAGACGTCAGAGGATGATCGATTGCGATTCGAGGTATGCCGCAATGCCTTCCGGGCCACCCTCGCGTCCGATACCTGATTTCTTGAAACCACCGAAGGGACTCCCGAAGTCCAGTGGCGCCGCTGAGTTGATCGACACCGAACCGGTTCGGATACGCGCCGCCACCCGGCTTGCCCGCACCGGATCCGCCGACCAGACCGCACCCGCGAGTCCGTACTCCGAGTCGTTGGCCACGGCGACCGCGTCGTTCTCGTCGTCGTAGGCGATGACCACCGCAACCGGCCCGAACAACTCGTCACGGGCGATCGCCATGTCGTTGTCGACGTCCGCCAGCACAGTCGGGCTGACATACGAACCGCTGTCGAAACCGTCAGGGCGGGTACCGCCGGCGACCAGGCGAGCACCGGCGTCGACCGCGCCCGCCACCGCGTTCTCGATTCTGTCGCGGGACGCCGCGTTGATGACCGGTCCCACCTCGGTGTCACGTTCTGCTGGATCACCGATGCGCATCGCCGAGACTGCTGCCGCAAACGGCTCGAGGATCTCGTCGTAGCAACTGCGCGGCAGCAGGATCCGCGTCTGCGCGGCACAGATCTGCCCGTTGTTGGCCATCACGCCGGTGACCAGTCCGTTGATGAGGGTGGCGTCGACCACGACATCGTCCAGCACGACAGCGGCCGACTTGCCTCCCAATTCGAGGGTCACTCGACGGACGTCCTGCGCACACGCGGCGCCGATCTGTTTTCCGGCAGCGGTCGATCCGGTGAAGCTGATCTTGTCCACACCAGGGTGGGCGACGAGCGCCGCTCCCGTGGCCACACCACCGGAGACGATGTTGATCACCCCCGCCGGGATACCGGCTTCCTCGATGCACTCCGCCAGCATCGAGAGGGCGAGCGGTGCCTCCGGTGACGGCTTGAGGACGATCGTGCACCCGGCGGCCAGCGCCGGAGCCATCTTCAACGCGGCGGTGAACAACGGTGCGTTCCAGGGCACGATCGCTCCCACCACACCGACCGGGAGTCGACGCACCAGAACCTCGCCACCCGTCGCCGACGGGCGTCTCTCCTCGAACTCGTAGTCCTCGACGATCGCCGCACAGGCCCGGTAGACCCCGAGGGCGGTGGCCAGTTGCCCGAAGGTCGTCCACTTCCGTGGTGACCCGACCTCGGCGGAGACGACGTCGGCCAACTCTTTCGTCCGTGCTCCGATCGCATCGGCCAGGGCGGTGATCGCCTGTGCGCGGATGGCGGCGGTGCTGGACTGCCACGGGCCATGCTCGAGCGCCGTCCGGGCGGCCTCGACCGCGACGGCGACGTCGGCCGCGGTCGCCTCGCCGACCCGTCCGAGCAATTCGCCGTCGGCGGGCGAACGGACCTCGATCGGCGGCCCCGATGTCGGACTCCATTTTCCCGATACGTACATGCCTTCGAATTCGTACACGTACAACCTCTCACTGTGCTCTGCGAGCGTGGCAGCCACGATGTCGTGATCACCCATCGGCCCGTCCGTATTTCTGGCAGTAATGTCACCCTAGACCAACGACGGTACCGCGCCCTCGGCGCTGCCGAACAGCGGTCCGAGCTGATCGGGCGTACTACCGTGCAGAACCAGTTCGTCGGCGCCGGCATCGCGGTACCGATCGAATGTCCGCCAGCATTCGGTCCCCGAACCCACCGCGGACGCCGACCGGATCCATTCCTCGGGTAGCGAGGACGCCACCTCGGTGAGCTGTTCGCGTGTCCGAACCGAATCCGCCGCCCCCCGGACACCGCGCAGGTGCGGATGCGCACGGAGCGCGTCCAGATCCTCGACCGACCATCCGTTGACCTTCGCCAGCTGCTCGCCGAACCCCGGGATCTGGTAGTACGTCACCGCACGGCCACCGATCACGGCCAGTTCCTCGGCGGGGTCGAGGCCGGAGGCCACGACCACGGTGGCGTAGATCCGCACGCTGCCGGAGGCGCGTTTCGCATCCTTCTCCGCCTGACGGACGACCCGGACCGATCGGGCGACGGCCTCCGGTGTCAGGAACGGGTGCAACAGCACCCCGTCGAAGTACCGGCCCGCGATGCCGAGCCCCCGGGGGCCGATCGCGGCGAACACCAACGGCGGAACCGGCTGGTCCGGAACATCGGCCAGGCGTAGCGAGGGATATCTGCCGGCCGGTCCGTCGTATGTGACCTTCTCGCCGCGACACAGCCGTCGGAACAGTTCGGCCGAGTCGACGATCGAGGCATTCGTGGATGGGGGTAGCCCGACCGCACGCCACATCGCGTCGACCGAGCGGCCGATCCCGATGACGATCCGTCCATTCGACATCGCCTGGGCCGTCATCGCCATCGAAGCGAGCATCGCCGGATGCCTGGACTGGAAATGAGTGATCCCCGAGGCGATCTCGATCGTGTCCGTGACCTGGCCGATCGACCCGGCGATGACACCGAAATCCTTCGTGCCCCACCGCTCGCTGAGCCACAGTGTGCTCAAGCCCAGGCGCTCGGCCTCGACCGCCTGGCCGATCACCGGCCGGGGATCCGGTACGCGCCCTGGAAGCGTGTACGCACCCACCGCCGGCCGAGGCGGTCGCCCGGTCCCGAGCGCAGGATCGAACGCGATCCCCGAAAAGTTGGCTTTTTCGTCGGTCATGGGCCTATTCTGACAGTGTTGGTCACTTTATGAAAGGGCGTGGCAGTCCGAGTTTCGCGGCGGCGCCCGGGCCGGAGGAATGGAATTCGTATGGTCTACACACCGACCCGGGGTGACCTCGGCGGCGATGCACGCGAGGTTCTCGACTCCTGGCTTCCCCCGCGCATCGCACCCGACGGCACCGACTTCGAGATCTCGGATCTCTCGGCGCCGGATGCGGGCTATTCGGGCAAGACGGTATTCCTGACCGCGACGTGGACGGACCCGGCCGGAAACCGGCGACGCGCGGACCTCGTACTGCGGATGCAGGCATCGGACCACCAGTTGTTCACCACTCCGGACGCACCCCGCCAGGCCGAGATCATGAAACGGCTGGGCCGGACGGCGCGCGTCGCGGTTCCGGAGATCGTGTGCATCGAACGCGATTCCTCGATCCTCGGCGCCCCCTTCTATCTGATGCGACGTGTCCGTGGCCGCACGCCTTCGGACGTGCCGAGCTGGCACAAGCGTGGTTGGACCACCGAGCTCTCGACTCCCGAGCGAGAACTCCTCTACGACAACGCGATCGAGTCGTTGGTGGCCGTCCATCAGGTGGACGACCCGGACGTGCTGGACTTCCTGCGCGAAGCTTCCGCGACCGGGTCGACCGGGCTCGCCCGCTATCTCGACAACCTCCGACGTTGGTACGAGTGGGCTCGCCCCGATCTCGCCGTCGGCGCGGAGACCCTGGCGCGCGCGTTCGATGCCATCATGACCGGGGCGCCGACCACCGACCGCGAAGGCGTGGTGTGGGGTGATGCTCGTGTCGGGAACATGTGTTTCGCCGACGACATGTCGGTCGCCGCATTGTTCGACTGGGAGACCGCAACCACCGGACCCCCCGAGATCGATCTGGGTTGGTGGCTGATGTTCGAGGAATTCCTCTGTGAAGCACTCGGTTTCATCCGCCCCGCCGGTATCCTCGACAGCGAAGCGACTCTCCGTCGATACGTCGAACTCGGCGGACGAGTCGACGGCGACATCGGCTACTACAAACTGCTGGCAGCGTTTGTGCTGTCGCTCATCAACAACCGTCTCGCCATCCTGCTGGCCAGAGACGGTCTCGACATGGAGATCGCCCGCAGGTATCCCACCACCGTCGTCGGACTCGTGGACCGATATCTCACCGAACTGAGCACTGGAGAACCAGATGACCAACAGCGAACCGCCTGAACCGTCGCCGGTCGGCACCACCGGCCAACCCTGGGAGATGGTGATCGAACAGGGCAAGATCCGCGAGTTCGCCGCCGCGATGCAGTCGGACAACCCCGCTTATCAGGGACCCGACGCGATCATCCCACCGACATTTCTCGTCAACGCCGCGCAGTGGGCACCGGCGGGAGTACGGATCAACGTCGGTTTCGACCGCAGACGACTGCTACACGGCGAGCAGGAGTACACGTTCGTCGGCCCTCCCCCCAGGGTCGGCGACGTCCTGATCGCGCAGGAGCGCATCGTCGACCGATACGAGAAGCCCGGCAAGCGGGGAGGTCAGATGCGATTCGCCGTCGTGAGAACCGAGTTCCGGGACCGAACCGGTGATCTGGTCGCCCAGGCCACCGCAACTTTCATCGAACGCGCTGCCCGAGGAGCAACCCGATGACCGCCCTCACCGTCGGAAGCACCGCCACGCCTCGACAGTTCGGACCGCTGACCCGTCAGATGTTCGTCCGGTACTCGGGAGCCTCTGGGGACCTGAACCCGATGCACTACGACGACACCATGGCACGCAGCGCCGGGAACCCGTCCGTGTTCTCGCAGGGAATGCACCAGTCCGCGTTGCTCGCGACCTTTGCGACCGACTGGCTCGGGGCCGAGAACGTACGCCGTTACGGTGTGCGGTTCCGTGAACAGGTATGGCCGGACGATGTCCTGACCTGCACCGGCGCGGTCACCGCGATCACCGAGAACGCCCGCGGCGAGACCATTGCCGCCGTCGAGTTGACGTGCACCCGGCAGAATGGCGCGGTCGCCATCGCCGGATCGGCCGATTTCGTCGTACCACATGTGGCAGCGTGACGAAGACGATCGTGCCGTTTCGGGACGGTCGGTCGTCCGCTGTGGCGATCAGCGGTTAGGCTGAACTCCCATGTCAGATGCAACGCCGATAACGCGCAGGGCCAGCTATGGCCCGTCGAGCCCCGAGGTGGGCAGCCGGGGCGCGAACACACGCACCAAGATCGTCGAGGTCTCCCTGGATCTGTTCGGCCGGCTGGGCTTCTTCAACACCTCCGTGGACGCCATCGCCAAAGAGGCCGACATCTCGAGGGCCACGCTCTACCAGTACTTTCCCGGCAAGGACGAGATTTTCCTCGAACTCCTGGATGTGTGCGGGCGGGCTCTGTTCCGGGTCGCGCGGCGTATCGGCCCGCTGGGCCCGACCAAGGTCGGATTCGACAACCTCAACTGGTGGCTCGGCGAGTGGAGCTGGGTCTTCGACCGATACTCCACGATGTTCGTGCAGTGGACGAGTGTGGCCATGTCCGACACCTCCGTCCGGCCGCAGATCGACACTTTCATGTCGGCCTACACAAAGCTGGTCACCGACAGGCTCGAGCGTTCGGACCTGCAGGGAATCGAACCGCGGGTGGCCGCGATGGCGATGATCGCGATCGTGCACCGCATCAACCTGTTCCTCGCCACTGATCGCACCTACGGTCGAGACACCCAGGCGGTGGTCGACTCGCTGTCTGTCTACCTGCAGTTGTTGCTGTTCCCCGAGACCCCGTCGTCCGTCCTCAACAGCATTCCTCTGGAGACGCCGCCCGAGGACGTGGTCATCGAGGTGCCTCCGCTGCCTTCGACCGTCGGCCTGTCCGTCGAGGACCGGACCGCGAATCTGAGCAAGCGTGCGATCAACACCGTGCGCACTCTGGTGGATGCCGGCGCGAAGCAGTTCCAGCTCAAGGGATATCACCGTACGAGCGTCGACGACATCGTAGAAGAGGCCGGACTCGCCCGCGGGACGTTCTACAAGTACTTCAGCGAGAAGCAGGACCTCCTGGTCGCCATCAGCATCGAAGCCGCCGATCTGGCGATAGATCACGCCGAGCGCCTGAGCAAGATCAATCTCACCGACCCGGACACCACAGAGCTCCGTGCCTGGATCCGCAGCCTGGACGATTTCATGAGGCGCTACTCGGGTTCGATCGGGGCGTGGAACGAGCAGACCACGGACAACGACATCGTGGGTCAACTCGGCGTCTGCGGGCAGGCGGCCATGGATGCGGCGATGGTGGCCGACCTCGTCGCGACGCGACGTGACTATCCGTTCGACCCCGTGGTCGCGGCCATCATCTTCCGCTCACTGGTCGCCAGAATTCCGCAGGCCGCGCGGGAACAGTCACCTCCGCTGTCGGAGGACGAGACCGCCGATCTCCTGATCGCGTGCATCCGGCGCGGATTCTTCAGCCATCTGGCCTGACCCCTGAGACCGGACTCGTCAGTGCTCTTCTGACCCATGGTCGGAAAGTTGCTTCGCCAGAAGCGTTGCTTTACACGACATCTGAAGCCTGGGACCCGTCCGTCATTGACTACTTCTGACGACTATGTCATCTTTGAGGGAACTCATTACGGGTGGTCTGATCGGCATTCGACCGAATGCCGCAGCAGGAGAGGAAGCTTCAGATGGATATCAGTCGCGCATCCGCGCTCGTCACCGGTGGCGCCGGCGGTCTCGGAGAGGCCACGGTTCGCACCCTGGCCGCCGCGGGTACGTCCGTGGTCATCGCCGACCTGAACGATGAGAAAGGCAAGGCCCTCGAAGTCGAACTCGGTGACCACGTGCGCTACGTCAGCACCGACGTGCTCGACGAGAGCAGTGTCAACGCGGCCCTCGCGGTCGCCAACGAGCTTGCGCCCCTTCGGATAGTCGTCAACGCGCACGGCGGGTCCGCTGGCGCGTCACGCGTGGTCGGTCGCGACGGTGAGCCGGCCTCGTTCGAACAGTTCCAGTGGTACGTCAATCTGTTCCTCAACGGGACCTTCAACGTCCTGCGACTCGGCGCCGCCTCGATGGCCAAGAACGAGCCCGACGAGGTCGGCAACCGTGGTGTCATCGTCAACACCGCGAGCATCGCCGCGTTCGAAGGTCAGATCGGACAGACCGCCTACTCCGCGGCCAAGGGCGGCGTCGTCGGTCTGACGCTGCCTGCCGCGCGCGACCTCACCAAGCAGGGCATCCGCGTGATGGCCATCGCACCGGGCACCTTCTTCACACCGGCCTTCAAGATGGAACGGGAGGAGGCCGAAAAGTACTGGGGTTCAACGGTTCCTTACCCATCTCGGATGGGTAGCCCGTCAGAGTACGCCGCCCTGGTGGAGCACATCGCGAAGAACGACTACCTCAACGGCGAGGTCATTCGCATCGACGGAGCGCTGCGGTTCCAGCCCAAATAGGACCCTGACGACCACACAACAAACGGATCGAGTCGCTCACCGGCGAGCGACTCGATCCGTTGTTGTCTGCGATGGGGTAGGGCGCGCCGGGAGGCAACCGCCACAGCTCACCGCTGCCTCACACGATGTTCGCGTGCCGCCACTGATCGATCGTCGCCGCGTCCACGCCCAGTTCCCCCAAGATCTTCTCGCTGTGTTCGCCCAGTGCCGGAACAGGATCCATCCGGGGATCGACCCCCCTCAGATCAGCCGGCGGTAACAACGCACCGATCTGTCCGCCGGGTGTGCGCACGGTGCGCCACCGCTTGCGTTCGGCCAGCACCGGATGGTCCCACACTTGCACCATGGTGTTCGTCCGGGCGTTGGCGATACCCGCGGCCTCGAGCTTGTCTTCCAGCTCGTCCGCCGTGAGGGATTGGATCGCGGCGGTGATGATCGCCTCCAGTTCCTCCCGGTTGAGCACGCGCAGGGGGTTCTTGGTGAACCTGGGATCATCCGCCAACTCCGGCAGGCCGAGGACCTCCGCACAAAGTCGTTGCCACTCGGGCTGATTCTGGACGGCGAGCAGGACGATACCGCCATCACCGGCGGTGAACGGACCATACGGCGCGATCGTCGCATGCCTGGCTCCGGTCCGACGCGGAGCGGTGCCTCCATACCGGGAGTAGTACATCGGGGAACCCATCCACTCCGCGAGGGCCTCGAAGAGCGACACCGAAACGGCGGGCGCGCGGCCCGTCGTCGCCCTCGTGTACAGCGAGGCGAGGATACCCGAATAGGCAAAGGTCCCGGCCGCGATGTCGGCCACGGAGATCCCCGCCTTGGCGGCCTCGTCCTCGGTCCCGCTCACCGCGATCAGACCGGCCTCGGCCTGGACGAGCAGATCGTAGGCCTTCCGCGACTGCCACGGCCCCTCTCCGTAACCGGTGATCTCACAGACGATCAGACCGGGATGCGAGGCTTCGAGGTCGTCGGCACCCAAACCCATCCGGCGCACTGCCCCCGGACCGAGATTCTGGATGAACACGTCCGCATCTGCGAGCAGTTCGCGCAGAATCCGCTGCCCGACCTCGCTCTTGAGGTCGAGCGTCAACGATTCCTTGGACCGGTTGAGCCAGACGAAGTAGCTCGAATCCCCGTGCACCGTCTCGTCGTAACCCCGGGCGAAGTCCCCGACCCCGGGGCGCTCGATCTTGATGACCCGCGCGCCGAGGTCGGCCAGCTGACGAGTGGCATACGGCGCAGCCACCGCCTGCTCGAGACTGATGACCGTGATACCGACGAGCGGCAAGGAGGGGGTCATCGAACCGATGGTTCGCGCGGCAGGCCCAGCAGACGTTCGGCGATGGTGTTGCGCATGATCTCAGACGTGCCGCCGGCAATGGTCAGGCAACGCGCGAACAGGTAGGCGTACGTGAGGCCGGGAGTGTTTCCGGTGACCGCGGCGGTACCGGCCAGGTCGATGCCCAGCTCGGTGATTCGTTGCGAGTGTTCGGCTTTGATCAGCTTGGTGACGTTCGCCTCGGGTCCTGGTCCGGCACCGATGACCGCTCGGGCGGCCTGGCGGAGATTGAGGAGACGCAGTGTGTGGGCTTCGGCGATCATCTCGCCGACCCGATGCTCCGCGTCACGGGCGCCGGTCCCGTCCAGCAACTTGACCAGTTCCGCGACGCCGAAGTCGATGGAACCGCTGCCGCCGCCGATGGAAACCCGCTCGTTGCCCAAAGTGGCCCGGGCGACCTTCCATCCTTCGCCCACCTCCCCGACCACATCGGAATCGGGAACGAACACGTCGTCGAAGAAGACCTCGTTGAACAGCGCCTCACCGGTGATCTCGCGGAGCGGACGAATCTGGACTCCCTCGGACGAGAGGTCGATCGCCATCATCGACACACCCGCATGTTTCGAGGCGTCCGGATCGGTGCGGACGGTCGCGAGGCCCCACTGACATTCGAGAGCGACACTGGTCCAGACCTTTTGGCCGGTCACGCGCCAACCGCCGTCGACCTTCTTGCCGACGGTCCGGACAGCAGCAGCATCCGAACCCGCGCCGGGCTCGCTGAACAGCTGGCACCACTGGTCGCGACCGCGAAGTACCGGTTCGATCCACCGCTCTCGCTGATCATCCGAACCCACCTGCGCGATGGTGAGATTGACCCAACCCGTGATCCCGAGATCGGGCAGGTCGATACCCTCGAACTCTTCCTCGATGACCAGTTGTTCGATCGCTCCGGCCTCGCGTCCCCAGGGCCTACGCCAGTGCGGCACGAGGTATCCGCTGTCGACCAGGTGGTCACGGCGCTGCCCCTCGGGCAGGGATCGTACGGCCTGCGCCTCGGCGCGTGCAGCCGCGCGGAACTCCTCGGCCTCTGGTGGCAGGTCGAACGACGCGCCCTGCGCCTGCCCCGCACGATACGCATCGACGATGTCGGCGAGCGGATCGACGCCGTCGGTCAGAATCGCGGCCACGGTGGTCGCCCTGCGTAAGTACAAGTGGGCGTCGTGTTCCCAGGTGAACCCGATGCCCCCGTGCAGCTGGATGTTCATCCGGGCATTGCCCAGTTGGGCCGGGCCCGCGTACGCGGCAGCGACCGCCGAGGCGAACCAGATGCCGTCGATGTCACTCGCACGCGCCGCGTCCCAGGTGGCCGCGATCGACGCCTCGGTGGCGATGAGCATGTTGGCGCAGTGGTGTTTGACCGCTTGGAATGACCCGATGGACCGTCCGAACTGTTCGCGGACCTTCGCATAATCGGTGGCCATCTCGAGGCACGCGAGCGCGCCGCCGATCGCCTCTGCGGCGGCCAGGACGCGAAGGACACTGCGGCCCGCCCGACTCGCGCTGCGCAGAACACGGTTGGTCGGGACCGCGACTGCGGTCAGCGACACCGTGCCGATACCGCGAGTGGTGTCGAGGGCCTCGGCCGCCGCGACCTCGACGCCGGCTGTGGCCTTGTCGAGCACGACGAGGTCGTCGCCGAGGGAAAGCACGAGGAGGTCTGCCTCAGGTGCCGACAACACCGCGCGCACCTGGCCGCTGATCAGACCGTCGGCGTCGCGGGACAATCCATTGGCGAGCCCCACAGCGCCTGTCGTGGAACCGTCGGCGAGACCCGGGAGGAGTTCGGCGCGGAGATCCTCGTCGCCCGCGTGAGCGATCACGGCCGACGCGACCACGGTCGACAGGAACGGGCCGGGAGCCAACTCGTGCCCCATCGCCTCGAGGACAACGGCCAATTCGGCGATGCCGTAGCCTGAGCCCCCGTACTCTTCCGGTAGGTGCAAGCCGAGCCAACCGAGGTCTGCAGTGCTCGACCAGAAGGTCTCGAGTTCGACAGCCCCGTCCAGAGAGGCCCGCGCAGCCGCACGCACACCGTGCCGCGCGAGATGGCCGACGGCGGCGTCGGCCAGGTCAATGTGTTCGGAGGATATGGCAAGCGCCATCTCGGCCACCTTTCGATTGCGAACTCGTCGGGCCTGTCGACGTTCGAAACTGACCCTAGATGTCAGATCACCGATATTCAAGACTCGCTCGATCGCGGCCGGACCGAGCAGGCTTCGGCACCCCCATCTTGCGATGATGGATTCTGAACTGGGCAAATATTCGCCGCATCCGCGTCAGGGACTCGGCTCGGCCATTGCATGGACAGGGTGTCAGATGATCTACTATGGTTCCGTGCAGGAGTGACCCACGTCATTCACACGAGAGATTTGGAAGTCTTGAATGAGCATCTCGCTGATCTTGGACATGGCCTTGTCGGGCAACCCCGACAAGACGGCCATCACCGTCGACGGAGCCTCCCTGACCTACGCCGAATTCGGTGAACTGGTCACCGGCGCAGCGACCGTCATCACGCAGGCAGGCGCCGAGAACGTCGTCTTCCTCGGGGAATCCGGACTCGAACTCCCGGTGCTGCTGTTCGCCGCGGCCCATGCCGATGTCCCGTTCGTCCCGGTGAACTACCGCCTGGCCGCCGCGCAACTCGAGCAATTGATCGCGCGCACCCGCTCTCCATTGGTCGTGGCAGACCCGAGATACGTGTCCGAACTGTCGTCGGATCACAACGTGACGACCACCGAGGAGTTCGCGACGGCCGCGCGGGCCGCTGCCGCCGACCCCCTGCCGGCCGCGAACGTCGACCCCGACGATCCGGCCATCGTCCTGTTCACCAGCGGGACCACCTCCGCCCCCAAAGGTGTGATCCTGCGACACAGCCATCTGCTGAGCTACGTCATGAGCACAGTGGAATACGGCTCCGCAGCGGACAACGAGGGCGCGCTGATCAGCGTTCCGCCTTATCACATCGCCGGGATGGGCACGATCCTGACGAACGTCTACGCGGGCCGGCGGATGATCTATCTTCCCCAGTTCGACGCACACGGGTGGGTGGAACTCGCCCGCCGCGAGGGCGCCACCTCGGCGATGGTCGTGCCGACGATGCTGGACCGTATCGTCGATGCCCTCGCGGGTGCGCCGGCCGACCTTCCCGCTCTCGCATCGTTGTCCTACGGTGGGGCACGGATGCCGCGCCCCACCCTCGAAGCAGCGCTACGCGCGTTCCCCCAGGCGGGCTTCGTCAATGCGTACGGACTGACCGAGACGAGTTCGACCATTGCCCTTCTCGGTCCCGACGACCATCGCGCGGCCATGGAGAGCGACGATCGCGACGTCCAGGCACGCCTGGGCTCCGTCGGCCGGCCGGTGCCCGGGATCGAGATCCAGTTGCGTGGCCCCGACGGCCTCCCGGTGGCCGACGGCGAGCAAGGCGAGCTGTGGGTACGTGGACCGCAGGTCTCCGGTGAGTACATGGGGGCCGGGTCGGTCCTCGACGCCGAAGGTTGGTTTCCCACAAAGGACCTCGCATACACCGATTCCGCCGGGTATCTGTTCATCGTGGGGCGCAACGACGACACCATCATCCGTGGCGGCGAGAACATTGCACCCGCCGAGATCGAAGACGTACTCGTACAGCATCCCGCGGTCCATTCGGTGGTGGTTGTCGGTGTGCCCGATGCTCATTGGGGTGAGGCCATCGTGGCCGCCGTGGTCGTCGAGGCGGGCTCCTCGCCCGACCACGACGAACTGCGCACCTACGTACGCGAGCGCCTCCGTGGTTCCCGGACACCGGACAGGGTGGTCTTCCTCGACGACCTCCCGGCAACCGCGACCGGAAAGATACTGCGCAAGAAAGTCGTCGAGGACATCGTCGATCGTCCTGCGACCGCACACGCGTAGCGCGTGCACACCACCTGATCCGATCAGCAAGAGAACGGAGACACCGTGTTCAAGACCGGAAGTCGTCTACAAAGCCAGGTTTGTGGCACCCAGGTCATCATCATCAAGGCGCCGGCAGGCGAGGCAGCACTCGATTGCGGGGGTCAGCCGATGATCGATGTGACGCAGTCACCGGTGGCCGGGCTCAGCCCCGCCGCGGGCCTCGACGGCGGCACCCAGATCGGCAAACGCTACGTCGACGCCGACGACACCGTCGAGATCCTGGTGACCAAGCCCGGCACCGGAAGCCTGTCGCTGGACGGGAAGCTGCTGGACGTCAAGAGCGCCAAGCCACTCCCCTCGAGTGACTGACGGCGCAACTTCGGCGCGCGGACCGCTCGGCGGGATTCGCGTACTCGAACTAGCAGGTGTCGGACCGGCGCCGCACGCCGCGATGTTGCTCGGCGATCTGGGCGCGGACGTCGTCCGCGTCCAGCGTCGTGGCTCGCTGGCCCCGGATCGCCCCGCCGCGGCCGGACTTCGAGGTCGGACGATCGTCGAGGCCGACCTGAAGGACGCGGCGGACCTGCGTGACATCCGGGGGCTCGTTCAGCGAGCCGACATCCTGATCGAGGGGTTCCGTCCGGGCGTGGCGGAGCGGATGGGCCTCGGACCCGACGACGTCGCCGAGCTCAATCCGCGACTGATCTACGGCCGGATGACCGGATGGGGACAGACTGGTCCGCGTGCCGCCGAAGCCGGGCACGACCTGAATTACATCGCCATGACCGGGCTGCTCCACGCCGTGGGCCGGCCGGGTGAACGCCCGGTGCCGCCGCTGAACCTGTTCGGCGATTTCGGCGGCGGCTCGATGTTTCTGGTGATCGGGCTGGTCGCGGCCCTGGTCGAGCGACAGTCGTCGGGTCGAGGCCAGGTCGTCGATGCCGCGATCGTGAACGGCGCCCCCATGCTCGGGCACCTCTTGTGGGCCATGCGTGGCGCGGGTCGGTGGTCAGACGATCGCGGCGTCAACGTCTTCGACGGGTCCGCGCCGTTCTACGACACCTACGAGTGTGCTGACGGGAAGTACGTCGCGGTCGCCGCCTTGGAGCCGCAGTTCTTCTCGGAGCTCCTCGCCGTACTCGGTATCGATCCGCTCGAGGTGGGCGAGCAGCGAGACCCGGCCGGTTTCCCGCGGATGCGCACGATTTTCACCGAACGCTTCGGTTCGCGGACACGGGACGAGTGGGCCGCGATGTTCGCCGGGACCGACGCGTGTGTCACCCCGGTGCTGACGTTCGCCGAAGCCGAGACCGATGCGCACATGGTCGGTCGCGGTGTGTTCACCGCGATCGGCGGGGTCACCCAACCCGCACCGGCACCGGCGTTCTCACGGACGTCGCCTGCACTACCGACGCCACCGCCTCGCCGTCCGGCCGAGACCGCGGACGTCTGGGCCTGATCGTCAACCGTTGTCCGTACTACCGATCCTGGAGGAATTGATCATGACCGTGACTGCCGAAGCCCCCGCGCTGATCGAGCGCCGCGGCCACGTCTTGCTCATCACGCTGAACCGCCCGCAGGCGCGTAACGCCGTGAACGCCGAGATGTGCATTCTGGTGGGGGATGCCCTGGCAGAAGCAGACAAGGATCCCGACGTTCGCGCAGTCGTGCTCACCGGAGCCGGCGACAAGGCGTTCTGTGCCGGCGCCGACTTGAAGGCGATCATGCGCGGGGAAGCTGTGATCCCGCCCGGACGCGAGAAGTGGGGTCTGGCCGGATACGTCGGACAGGCGATCAGCAAGCCCACGATCGCGGCTGTCAACGGACCGGCGCTCGGCGGCGGCACCGAACTGGTACTCGCCAGCGATCTGGTCGTTGCGGCCGACACCGCGGTGTTCGGGTTGCCGGAGGTGACCCGCGGGCTGATCGCCGGAGCAGGCGGCGCGTTCCGTCTCGCCGCGAAACTCCCGCCGGCGGTCGCCATGGAACTACTGTTGACGGGCGAGTCGATCACCGCGGCCCAGGCACTCGACCTGCATCTGGTCAACCGGGTGGTGCCCGCGGCCGACGTTCTCGACACCGCGCTGGCGCTCGCTGCGACGATCGCCGGCAACGCGCCGCTCGCGGTTGCCGCCACCAAGCGAATCGCCCTGGCGCAGAACGAGAGTGGCGATCGTCCTCAGGAAGCAGTCGGCTGGGAGATGACGAACGCGGCACTGCCCGCAGTCGCCGGCTCCGAGGATGCCAAGGAGGGCCCGCGCGCATTCGCGGAGAGGCGCGCCCCGGTCTGGCAGGGCCGCTGACCGGTCGCGTCCTCCGGGCGGACGGACCACCTGTCCGGACGGCCGAACTGAGGCTGTCGCGAGAGACCCCTGGTAGCGATGCGCCAGGGGCTCCACCCCCTCATCGTGTCGGTCGCCGGGCGCAGGTCAACGCGATACGACGAGACCCATGCCGGTGATCCATTCTTCGACCGGCTGGTAGGCGACGGTGTGCAGCGGCTTCCCGCCGCCGGCGGCGCCCGCTGCGAGCCAGGTTCGCACCTCGTTGGCGCCGACGCCGGCCTGCGCACGCGCGTCGTCGGTGAGTGCGGCGAGTTCGGCACCATCCCACTCGGCCAGCGCATCCAGGAAGGCCCTGTCCCACTCGGGCTTGATCTTCTTCCGCGCGGCCGCGGCGCCCTCGGTGATCACGCGCCGCCGCTCCTCGTCGCTGATGTCGAAGGCATCGAGTTCCAGGCTCGGCGGCGAGTGCGACAGTCCGCCGGTCCCGACGACGAGCACGCGCGCGTCGATCGTGTCGAGAAACCGTCCGACCGCGTCGCCGAACGACAGGACCCGCGCAGCCGACGGCAGCGGCCCGGTCGCACAGTTGATGGGTAGCGGGATGACCGGGTACGCATTCAGGTCTCCGGTCAGATCTCGTAGCGGTTGCGCGAACGCGTGGTCGAGGCCGACCTCCCGACAGATCGAGATGTCGAACTCCGAGTCGAGCAGATGGGCGCCGAGCTCGGCGGCGATGTCAGCCGGAACGTCCAGGCGACCCTCCGCGTGGCCGCCTTCGGGAAGTATCGAGGCCGACAGCGCGACGGCAAAGGTCGGGACGATGTGGCGGAAAGCCCGCCGGTGGTCGCCACCGAACAACACCACGAAGTCGGGGTCGAACTCGGTTACCACGGCGCGTGCCTCGGCCAGACCCGCCCGGAACTCCGTTCCGAAGACCAGATCGGTGTCGCGCTCCATGCCGGGGCTGTGGCTCGCGCACACCACCAAGCGGTTCTGTTCGGTCATGTCACTCCTCGTCCGTACGCGGTGGGTGGCCCGCCCGCGCGCCGCCCACCGATCAATAGTGACACAGACGTTAGATCAAATACCGAACCCAGTCGAGAGCGGCTCGGTCATCCCTTGACAGAGGCACACACTCACGATCAAACTAGACGTAACTGTCAGATATTGGAGGTTGACTCACGTGGCTTTTGTGATCCTGCAAGCTTGTTGCAACGACGCATCGTGCGTCGATGTCTGCCCGGTCAACTGCATCCACCCAACGCCTGACGAACCGGACTTCATGCGGACCGAGATGCTGCACATCGACCCGCAGACATGCATCGACTGCGGCGCATGTGTGGAGGCCTGCCCCGTCGACGCGATCAAGGCCGAGGACGAACTGGACGACCCGGAGCTCCCGTTCATCGAGCTCAATGCCGATTACTTCGAACAGCACCCCCTGCAGTCCGGACAACTCGACGTCCCGAAACCGTTGTGGCGCAAAGCGGATTTCTCGGATATGCGCGTGGCCATCGTCGGTTCGGGACCGGCCGCGTTCTACGCGGCCGCCGAGCTGATCTCGCTGAAGGGCGTTCAGGTCGACATGTTCGAGCGCCTGCTCACGCCGTACGGACTGGTGCGCTCAGGGGTCGCCCCCGACCATCCCGGCACGAAGGCGGTCACCGACATCTTCCGGACACTGGAGCGCCGCAAGAACTTCAGGCTGCACCTCGGAGTCGAGATCGGCGTCGATCTGACGCACGAGGAGCTGCTCGCCCACAACCACGCGGTCATCTACGCGGTGGGAGCGTCGTCGGACCGTCGCCTGGGCATCCCCGGCGAGGACCTCCCGGGCAGTCATACCGCCACCGAGTTCGTCGGCTGGTACAACGGCCACCCCGACTACGCGGACCGGACCTATGACCTGAGCGGCGAGCGCGCCGTCATCGTGGGCAACGGCAACGTCGCCCTCGACGTCGCTCGGATTCTGCTCACCGATCCTGATGACCTCGACCGCACCGACATAGCCGATCACGCACTCGAGGTGCTGCGCACGAGCAACATCCGCGAGGTCGTGGTCCTCGGCCGCCGCGGTGTCGCACAAGCCGGCTACACCAACCCCGAGATGATGGCACTGCGCCATCTTCCGGGCGTCGACCTCGTGATAGACCCGGATGACGTCGAGATCGACCCGGTCACGCAGGGCATCCTCGACGCCGCCGACACCGAGTCGTCGGTGAAGGCGAAGATCTCCCTGGCCCGCAGGGTTGCCGCGGACGGCGACACAGGCGCGGCGAAACGTCTGGTCCTGCGATACCTCTCCTCCCCCACCGAGATCTCCGGGACAGACCACGTCGAGTCGATCAGCATCACACGCAACGAACTGCAACTGACCGAGTCCGGCGGAGTCGTCGCCGTTCCCACCGACGTCACCGACGCCATCGAGACGACCCTGGTGCTGCGCGCGGTCGGCTACCGCGGCGTTCCGGTCCCCGGAGTGCCGTTCGACGACGCTCGCGGGGTCATCTCCAACGTCGAGGGCCGGGTCGTCACTCTGCACGGCGGCGAGCCCGTTCAGGGCGTCTACGCCACCGGCTGGGTGAAGCGTGGTCCGTCCGGTGTCATCGGAACCAACAAGAAATGTGCAGCCGACACCGTGGATCTCCTCCTCCAGGATTACGTCGCCGAAGCTCTTGCCGATCCGCCGCAGGACGCGGACTCGTTCGCGGAACTCCTGGCCGAGAGAGCACCCGAAGTCGTCGACTTCGCCGGCTGGACCCTGATCGACAAGGCGGAGAAGGCCGCGGGCAAGCCGCGTAAGCGACCGCGGGTGAAGTTCGTCGACGTCGATTCGATGAGGGCGGTGGTCCGCGGGGACTGAGGTACCTCGCGACACGCCTGTCGTAGCTCCGACGCATCGCTACTCACGATCGTCACATATTTCTGACGAAGTGATCATTACTCCGTCAGACGCCGACCATGCTCAAGCGGGCTCACCATCCTCGCTTGACAATGGCTTTTCTGGGTTCTAGCTCGCTTTATTCCAGACTCTACGGTAACGATTAGGTAACATACGGCGGGAATGCTGGGAGTGACCCGCGCCATAGTCCAGTATCAAGGTGTCTCATCTGACAGTCCGTACTTTTTATGACTCACCCTCCATCGACGCGGAGTCCGGTACGACGCTCAGTCGAGAAACCCATCTGCGGGCGGAATCCCTCGTCCCGAACTCAGGAGCACAGCATGACGAAATCAAGGACCGGCCGGCGGTTCATCACCACGACCCTCCTGTCGGTCATCCTCACCGCGGGCATGGTCGCCTGTGGCGGCTCGGATGACGGTGGCGACTCCGCCGCGGAGCCCTCAGCCAATGAGTCGGTGCTGGGCACCCCGAACAAGGCCACCGGTACACCGATCACCATCGGGTTCATCAGCGACGGGAAGTCGCAGGCCATCGACGTCAGCGACGAGATCCGTGGCGCCGTCGCCGCGGCCGATTACGCCAACGAGTACCTCGGCGGAATCGGTGGTCATCCCATCGAGGTCAAGTCGTGCGAAGCGTTGGCTCAACCCGCCGCCGCCGCCGACTGCGCCAACCAGATGGTGCAGGCCGGTGCCGCCGCCGTGGTCGGTCCCACTCCAGGTGAACTGGACCACCTCATCGACGTCCTGTCGCCAGCCAAGATCCCGCTGGTGGTTCACAGTGGCACCACCCAGAAGGGCCTCAGCGCGCCGGGCGTGTACTTGCTGACGAACGGCACCGCCTACTTCGCGAGCTCGGCGACGGCGGCAAAGGACGAGGGGCTGAAGAACACCGTCGGCATCGCCATCGGCGTCCCCGGCGCCGAGGGACCCACCCGCCAGATCGGATCGCTGATCTGGGGCAACGCCGGCCTCGACTTCAGTGTGGTCGGCATCCCGCCGGGCACCGCAGACATGACACCGCAGATCAGCGCGGCCGGCGGTGACGCCGACAACTTCTTCGTGATCGGTAACGACAGCTTCTGCACCAGCGCCTTCAAGGCGATCAAGACAACCAAGCCGAATGCTCCGATCTTCGCGATCGATCGGTGCCTGACGATCGGTGGGGGGAGCTCGATCCCCAACGGCTACGAGGGCATCAACGTCGCCACCACACTCGATCTGAGCCCGGATGCCCCCGACTCGCAACTCTATTCAGCAGTTCTCGCCAAGTACGGTGACGGCGCGAAGTTCGGGAATCTCTCGTCGGTCGGTTACGCTCCGATGCTCGGCATGATCAAGGCACTCAACGCGGCAAAGGTCACCGACCCGACGGCGGAGACCGTCATGGCAGCCATGAAGACGGCACCGCCGACCGAGTATCCGCTGACCAACGGACTCATGTTCCAGTGCAACGGAGAACAGCTCCCCATCTCCCCCAACATCTGCAGCGCCGACGGCCTCCTCGCCAAGGCGACCAAGAACGGCGAACTCACCGATTATCAGAAGGTGACCGTCGATCCCTCGCTCTACGACACACCCGGCGCCTGAGCCCTGACCGACCAGTACGACCCGGCGTCGGCCGTCATCCTCGCAAGGGATGGCGGCCGACGCATTTCACCATTCGTCTCCCGTCGTCCGGGCTGCGCCGGTAGGCCACCGTGATCTACCCGGTGCCGATCGATCCAGCCAAGCCGGAGTCGCGTGGTTGCCAGGGTCCACCAGCAGGTGAGGTCAGCCACCCCCCACTGATCCGGCCTGGCCGGCGATGGCCGCTCCCGCTCTACCAGATCGGGGTGCCGCGGCGCGCGATCATCGCGCCGGGTCGTGATCGTGCGATGTTTTCGCGGGTGACTCCGACGGTCTGCACACCGTGCTCGGTGAGGCGGTCGTGATACATCCTGCCAGCCCGCTCACGCGTCTCTGGATCACAGTTCCTCGGTGCACCATACCGGCATTCTCCCGATGGGATCACGGCCTCCACCAGCCCCAGGACGGTTCACCGGCCCGGACTCGCTCACCGCACCAGCCGCGGACACGACGATGCCAGTCACCCCCCACACGGCGGAAGTGACCGGCAGAGCGGGGTCAGATCAGACGGCCTCGCCCAGGTACGCCTGCTCGAGAAGTGCCGGATTCTTGGCCATCTCACTTGCCCGGCCGCGCAGACGGACACCGCCATGCACGATCACGAGCGCCTCGTCGGCCACCTCGAGAGCCAGCTGCACATGCTGCTCCACCAGCACCACGACAGCATTCGTCTCATCGGCGATACGACGGACGACCGGGAGCAGCTCTTCGACGATGACCGGGGCCAGACCCATGCTCATCTCATCGATCAGCAGCGCCCGCGGATTCTGGGTCAGCGCACGGGCCACAGCGAGCATCTGCTGCTCGCCACCCGACAGAGACCCCGCGCTGACCTTGATGCGTTTGCCCAGGGCCGGGAACAGCTCTATGGCCTCGTCCACACCGAATCCACCGGACCGTTTGGCGATCGCCAGGTTCTCGCGCACGGTCAGCGAGGTGAACAGAGCCCGGTCGTCCGGAACCAGCACCAGGCCATGCCGATTGGCCTCCGCGGGACGACCACTGCGCAGCTCTTTGCCCTCCACGATGACCTCCCCTCCCTTGCGTGGCAACAGGCCGGCCAGCGTGTTCATCAGAGTGGATTTCCCCGCCCCGTTCGGGCCGAGGATCGCGAGCACCGAACCCTCCTGGAGCGAGAAGCCGACATCGCGCACCACCCGGACCGAGCCGTAGCCGGCCGTCACCTCCCGGCACTCCAGGATCGGGACTCCCGTGGGCACGGCGGCGTCGGAGTCGTTGACGGTGTCGACCGTATTCACGTCAGCCATGGACCTGAGCCTCTTTTCCTAGGTATGCGGTGGCAACGGTTCGATTCGCCCGAATCTCCGCCGGAGTACCGGAGGCGATGAGTTCGCCGAAGTTGAGGACATGCACTTCGTCGCAGACGTTCAACACGAGATCCATGTCGTGGTCGACCATCAGGATGGTGATCCCGCTGTCCTGTATCTTGCGGAGTCGCTCTCCGAGCCAACGACTCTCGGTACTGTCGAGACCACCCGCCGGCTCGTCGAGCAGCAGCAGGTTGGGTGAGCCCGCCAGCGCGCGAGCGATTGAGACCAGCTGCCGCTGTCCCTGCGACAGTTCGCCTGCCGGCCGCTCGGCGATGTCGCTGATGCCGAGGAGGTCGAAGACCTCCGACAGATGACCGAGGTCGCCGTGTTCGGCCTTGGCGTCGGGACGGTGGACCGCGGCGGTGCGACCGACCTTGACGTTCTCGGTCACGCTCAGGTCGTCGTACAGCTCGATGGCCTGGAAGGTACGGCCGAGGCCGGCGCGAATCCGGTTGTGCGGCGCGAGTTCACTCAACGACGCGCCCGCCAGTGTCACGTCGCCGGTGTACTCGGCGAATCCGGTGATCGCGTCCATCAGCGTGGTCTTGCCGGCACCGTTCGGACCGATCAGGCCCACCAGAGCGCCCTTCGGGATCGCGAGCGAGACCTCTGACAGAGCCACCGCACCACCGTATTTCACCGAGACGTCGGCCAGGACGAGTTCAGGCTCCGCCGACCGATCGACGACCCGCGCTCGTGTCGACGGCCCCACTGCCCGGGCATCGGACCCTGCGTCCGCGTCCGCTGCCGGCTCGCTCGTATCCGGGATAGCCGCTGCGCGGCGCGTGGCCAACAAGGTGTGGGCCGGTCCGACGATTCCCTCGGGATTCAGGATCACGGTGAAGATCAGCAACACACTGGAGATCACCACATACCAGCCGCTGACCGACCACAGCTCGTCGACGACGATGAACAGCAGACCGTTGGCGGCCGTGAGGCCGGCCAGCACACCGCCGGACACCGAGGTGATTCCGGTCAGATAGACAGTCGCGAACAGGGCGACACCACCCATCGCGGCATAGGAGTTGAACGTCACGGTCTGCTGCTGGTAAGCCAGGAGCGACCCGCCGATGCCGGCGATGAACGCACCGATCGCGAAGGCCAGGATCTTCACGCGGACGACACTGACACCGGCAGCCGCAGCGGATCTCTCATTCGCACGGACCGCCAGCATCTCGGCGCCGAGCCGACTCCGCCGGAGCAGGGCGACGAATACGGCGACCCCCACGAGCACGAGCAGCACCAGGACGCCGAATGTGACCCGCGGGTAGTCCAGACCTTGTCCGATACCCAGATCCCAACCGAACAGGCTGGGTTCGGGCGCCCTGACCCCCGAGGCTCCGACGATGTCGACGTTACGGAACCAGATCGCTTCGACTGCGAACGCCATCGCAAGGGTCACCACGGCCACGGTGAGTCCTCGAATCCGTAGCGCGGGCAACCCGATCAGTACGCCGAGCGCAGCCGCACACAACGCGGCCACGACAGGGGCGATCGGGAACGGTAGATGGAACGTGTTGGCGATCGGCCCGAGTAGGAAGCCCGCGACACCGGCGATAGTCAGCTGGGCGAGGGAGACCTGACCCGCGTAGCCGGTGACGACCACCGAGGACAACGCGATGATGGCCATGACTAAGCTGACTATCAGCCCCGTGCGCAGCCGTTCGTCGAGCAACACGAGCGCCAGGACCCCGATGATCGTCATCACCACCGCGGTGGACGCCACATGGTTCGGTCTCGGCGCCCTGCCGAGGGTCTGCAGGATGATCGCACCGCGGGTCGGCAGCGGCTTCGCACGGATCAGAAGGACGGCCAGGATCAGGATCAGCGGCACAAGATCCGGCAGGCCCACGGACGGCAGCCAGTCGAATTGGGTTGCCAGATACTGCGCTTCGGACTGAAGCATACCCACGGCCAGACCAGCCAGTACCGCGACCACGACGAGATCGAAGCGAGCCAGGATCGCGGCGGCCAGAGCCGGGACGATGAACAGCGTGTAAGCAACCGGCACCAACGGGACGATGGGTGCAATCAGGATTCCGGCCAGACCCGCCACCGCCGAACTAAGCATCCAGTTGTAGGCAGCGATCCGGTCGGGCGAGATGCCGCTGACATAAGCACCTCGCTCGGTCTCGGCCGACGCACGAGTGGCCAGGCCGAACTTCGTGTAGCGGAAGGCCAGAGCCAGCACGATCGCCAGCACCACGATCGTCAGCGCGAAGAAGAACCGATCAGCAGACAGCTGGAGCTCGCCGGACTGCCAGACGTCAGTCGGGAAGATCGGTTCCACCGAAACCGGATCGGTACCCAGCTTCTGCGCCACCAGTCCCGCGATCAAGAGGGAGATACCAAGAGCGGCGACTGCGCGGGCCACCAGGGGTGAGGTCCGCAATGGCCGGAAGACGAGCAGGTACAGGACGAGCCCCAGGGCAGCTGCGATCACGAGCGAGATCGCGATCGCGGGCCACATCCCGATCGGCCCGCCGAGGTCGATCGTGTTGGGGAGCCCCGGGATCAGGATGAGCAACTCACCCTCGCGCAGGAACGCGTATGTGTACGCGGTGTACAACGCGATGGCGCCCGTCGCGAAGTTGACGACGCCGGAACTGCGGTAGGTGAGGACGACCGCCAGCGCCAGTGCGCCGAAAACCGCTCCGTTACCTAACCCCAGTAACAAGAACACCAGATGTTGCATAGAGACGCCAATCCTCACGGCTGTGCGGTCAAAGGTGACAGTGATGTTAGATCAAACTGCGATGTACGTCACCCCCTCTGCCCGAATTGACGCATCTCACATTGCGGGGCGGGTCACGCGGGGCGAATTGCGCGACGCAGCGAGCAGCTATGCTCGCTGCCACAAGAACCCGAATGGAGCAAGTCATGTCACGTCTGTTCACCAAGCCGGCCTCGGACCTCACTCCGGTCCAACTCCTTCTCCGAGGTGCCATCGGGGGTACGATGATCGCTCACGGAACCAAACACGGCCGCAGCATCGAAGGCACCGCGGGCTGGTTCCGGTCGATCGGTTTCCGGCAACCCACGCTCCAGGCGAAGGCCTCTGCGGTGGTGGAGGTCGGTGCGGGAGCCGCCATCGTCGCCGGCGCGGCCACCCCGGTAGCGGCCGCCGCGGTCGTCGGGACCATGGCCGTCGCCGCACGTTCGGTCCACCTGCCCAACGGCTTCTTCATCACATCCGAGGGCTGGGAGTACGTCGCCAATCTGTCGGTCGCAGCAATTGCGTTGGCCGCCTTGGGGCCTGGCCACTACAGCGTGGACCGGGCCATAGGCCTGGACTCGAGACTCAGCTCGGGACGAGCTGCCGCTCTCGCGGCGGGCGTCGGGCTCGCGGCAGCGGCAGCGCAACTCGCGGTGTTCCACCGGCCACCGCAGGCGACAGGGGCTGACCCACAGACGCCGACCCCCTCGTCGAACTGACCACAGCCGGTCCCGGCGGACCGCGGGCAGCGGAGGGAAAAAGCGCCGACATGGGGACACACGCGCAGCGATGGGCCAGCAGCGGTATGGCCTACCTGACCGGCGAACCGGAAGCTCCTGACTACTCCCGCGCGCCGATCATGGCGCGGGCCGACATGCTCGCCGACGTGTTCGGCGCTGATGTCGGCGAACTGCTGACCGGCCGGGCGGCCTTGATGGGCAGCTCCCGCGCCGGACAACAGTCCGCGGGCGGCAGCTCCCGTCTCATGCGGTGTCGCGATGGATGGATCGCGATGACGCTCTCGCGGGCGAGCGACATCGACTCACTGCAAGCGCTTTTCGCGCGGGACGATCCGATCGACAGTCCGTGGCAGGCACTGGCCGAGGCGTTGCCGCATCTTCACGTCGACGACGTCGTCGATCGTGCGCAGTTGCTCGAGATACCCGCCGCCGCATTGGGATCGGTGAGTTCGTCCCCCGTCGACATCGTCAGGGCATGGCCCGCTCAGCAGGCCACCCGCCCGCCGTCGCTGCTGGTGGTGGACCTGTCCGCGATGTGGGCGGGACCGTTGTGCGGTCACCTTCTGCAACAGCTCGGTGCGACCGTGATCAAGGTGGAGAGCCCCGAACGTCCCGATGGGTCGCGAGCCGGAAACCCCGACTTCTTCGCCTGGATGAACAGCGGAAAGCAGTTCTACACCACACAATTGAGCCACCGGGCGGTTGGGCTCGCGGGGTTGCTCGATGTCGCGGACGTGGTCATCGAGGCCTCCCGCCCGCGCGCTCTCGAACACGCCGGGCTGGACGCGTCCACCAGGTCGCCGCGCGCCGGGCGGGTATGGGTGCGGATCACCGGTTACGGTCGCGCTACCGGGATGGTGAACCGCGTCGCGTTCGGCGACGATGCCGCAGTTGCCGGCGGACTCGTCGGCCGGGGCACTCGTGGGCCGGTGTTCTGCGGGGACGCGATCGCCGACCCCTTGACCGGACTGGAAGCAGCGACTGCGGTGGTGCAGTCGCTCGCCCGCGGTGGCGGGGAGATAATCGACGTGTCGATGGCCGGCGTCGCCGCCAAGTACGCCGGGTGCCCCGTACTCGAGGACACCGAGCGGGTGACCGTCGCCGTGACGCCGCCCACCGCTCCCCGAATCGGTTCCGGTTTCGAGACGATCGGCGACAACGAGGTTCTGCGTCTCGTCGATGAACGTCGAGGTCCCAGATGCTGATCACCGGGGCGCAGCGACTCTCGGGTGAGCCGGTCGCGGTACGCATCACCGACCGACGCCTGACCGACGTCGCGGTCCACCTCGAGCCGGGGGACGACGAGCCGGTCCTCGATCTCCGGGGCGGCACTCTGCTTCCCGGATTACATGATCACCATCTACACCTCCGGGCGGCGGTGGCTGCGCTGCAGTCGGTGTCCGTCGGCCCACAACAGGTGGCCACACCGCAACAACTCGCCGAGGCTCTCGGCCGTTCTCGACCCCGCGACGACGGCTGGATCCGCGCTGTTGGTTATCACGACAGCGTTGCAGGGGAATTGGACCGTCATCGCCTCGACGAACTGTTCGCCCGCGCACCGGTCCGAATCCAGCATCGCAGCGGTGCGATGTGGATCGTCAACACGCCAGGCCTCATCGCCCTCGGGTGGCCGGATCATCCCACCGGCCGATTCTTTCGCCAGGACAACACCTTTGCTGCCGTGACCGCAGACGGTCCGACGGATTTCACACCACTGGGAGTCCGGCTCGCCAGGTTCGGCGTCACCGGGATCACCGAAGCGACCCCGGATCTCGGTGCCGCCGACCTCGACGCACTCGACACCGCCGTACGTGAGGAACGACTCCCCCAGCGGGTGATGGTCATGTCGCAGCACGGTGGACGACACTACTCACGGTTGGAGTTCGGTCCGGTCAAACGGATTCTCGACGACAGCACACTCGATCTCGACGAGTTGACGTCCTGGGTCGCGGAGCGACATGAGCACGGTTACGCGGTGGCCCTGCACTGCGTGACTGTCGTGCAACTCGTCGTCACGCTGTCGGCATTCCGGAGCGCGGGTGTGCGCGCGGGCGACCGAATCGAACACGCGGCGATGGTGCCCGACGATGTGATCGACGACCTCGCGGATCTCGGGGTGACCGTGGTGACGCAGCCGAATTTCGTGGCCGAACGCGGAGATGAGTACCTCCGCGAGGTACCCCCGGCGGAGCATCACGAGTTGTGGAGGGTGGCCGGCCTTCGTCGGTCGGGGGTGCCGATCGCCGGTAGCACGGATGCGCCCTTCGGGGACCTCGACCCGTGGGCCGCCATGCGTGCTGCCAGAGATCGGCGGACCAGATCGGGAAAACTCCTGTGCCCAGATGAACGTGTCGGTGCAGCTGCCGCCCTGGCGATGTTCCTCGGCGACCTGCACACGCCGGCGAATACGCGGGATCTTCGTACGGGGGATCGGGCAGACCTGTGCCTCATGTCCGCCGGACCCGACGACGTGCTCGCCGAACTGTCGGCAGATCTGGTCGCAGCCACCGTCGTCGACGGACACCTTCGGTACGCGGCCTCATGAAGCCGGCGACGGGGCCGGCAGTTCGTCCACGTGGTCGACCAATCCCCATTGGAGAGCGGTCGTCGCGTCGATACGACGTCCGGTCATGAGCAGGTAGGCCGTCCGCCATCGGCCGATACGGCGTTGAACGCTCAGCGTTCCCCCGGCACCGGGAACCAGGCCGAGCTCGAGTTCCGGTAGTCCAAACCGCGCGTCCGGTCGAGCCGTGATGAACCCGCAGTACGCTGCCATCTCCAACCCGCTGCCGAGCACGGCACCATGAACATCGGCTCGGCAGGCGGTGCCCAGCCGGCTGGTCAGTGCGTCGAGGAGAAGCGCGGGACTGTGCCGAGTACGCGCCAGGTGCGAATTGGCCGGATCCGCGAACAACCCGAACTCGGCGAGGTCACCGCCGCTGCAGAACGACCGGCCCCGGCCGCTCAACCTCACGGACTCGATCGAGGTGTCCGCGAGCGCCACGGTCAAGCCGTCGATCAGGCCCGCCCGCAACACGTCGCTGAACGCGTTGTGCCGGTCCCCCCGATTGAAGACGATGTCGAGGTGCGAGTCCTCGCGCGTGAGGACCACGGCGTCGTCCTGCTGGTGACGCCGACGGCTGCCCTGAGACGCCAGCCAATCCGTGAATTCGGTCCCGGCCTGCAGCGCCGAATAGGCCAGCGACTCGGTGATCAACCCGCTGACGGTACTGCCGGCATCCGACACTGCACGTAACACGTCGTCGCCCACAGACGCCGCCACCGGATGCGCCGAGATCCTGTCGGTGAGCACGGCGATGGTGCCCTCGATGTCGGCGGTGTACACCAGCCGTCGATCGTCGGACGGTGTGTCGGTGAGGGTGAAGGTCGCCCGGTCCACCACCCTGTCTGCGCGGTCGGAGCCGATGACGCCGCTTCTGCACACGCCGACGGTGGGTCCGGAAAGCCGCCAGTGCTCAGTCGGAACATCCGCATCGGTGAGATCCAAGATCGTCAGGACATGTGTCACGGCAGAATCCTAGACCGAACGCGGTCGGAGATGCGCACCCGGTCAGAGCCCGCTGCGGCGGAGCGTCACCCGATAGGTGTAGTGCTCGGGGAGGAAGTAACTGACCGCGAGTTCGACTGCGCGGCCGCGTGAATCGGTGTACAACCGGTCGACGCGCAGCACCGTGTGCCCCACGGGGCAGCCGAGGCGGGCAGCGGTCTCGGCGTCGGCGACGGTGGCGGTGATCGATTGCGCGCACTCCTCGATCGGGTGCGCCAGATGCGGTTCGAGCAGGCCGATCATCGTGTGGTCACTGCGCGCTCCGGCCTCGACCTCGGGGGCGTCGATCACCAGGCGTGCGACCGACTCCGGCCACCACACGGTGGTCACGACGAAAGGGACACCGTCGTGGAATCGCTGGAAGACGATGCGGTACACCACGTCGGTGTCCAGTCGCAGGCGACCCGCTGCCTCGAGATCCACGCGGCGCGAGGGTGATTCGAGCACCTGCATCTCGGTGTCCGTCGACAGGTTCATGAGGTCCTCGATCGAACCCAGCTGGCGCAGGTACTGACCCGCGGTCTCGGTCGCGAACGTTCCCCGGCCGGGCACGCGGTACACCGAGCCCTCGCTCACCAATTCGAGGAACGCGCGGCGGACGGTCTGCCGGCTGAGCCCGTACTCCTGGGAGAGCTCGGATTCGGTCGGCAGCCGCACACCGCCGGCGTATCTGCCCGCGACGATGTGCTCGCGCAGTTCCGCGGCCAACGTCTTGTACGCAGGTGCGGACTGCTCGGACTCGCGCATGAAACCCACTCTCCCGCCGGACGACGGCGTGCCGCTCAGATCCCGCCGCGCGACACGAGTTGTGCCGCAATGACATTGCGTTGGATCTCGTTGGTGCCCTCGCCGACGATCATCAGGGGCGCGTCCCGGAAGTATCGCTCGACGTCGAACTCGGTGGAGTACCCGTAACCACCGTGGATGCGGACGGCGTTCAGGGCGATTTCCATCGCCACCTCGGAGGCGTAGAGCTTGGCCATCCCCGCCTCCATGTCGCAGCGCTCACCCCGGTCGTACTGTTCGGCCGCGTGCCAGGTCAGCTGGCGCGCTGCGGTGAGCTTGGTCGCCATGTCGGCGAGATAGTTGCCGATCGACTGATGCTTCCAGATCGGCTGTCCGAAGGATTCCCGCTGCTGCGCGTAGGCGAGCGAGTCCTCGAGTGCCGCGGTCGCGACGCCCAGCGCTCGGCAGGCGACCTGGATTCGACCGGTCTCCAAGCCCTTCATCATCTGACCGAATCCCTTGCCGGGCACCTCGCCCAGGATCGCCGTCTGCGGGATGCGGTAACCGTCGAAGGACAGCTCGCAGCTCTCGACACCCTTGTAGCCGAGCTTGGGCAGGTCGCGTGACACGGTCAGCCCGGGTCCGTGTTCGACGAGCACGATCGAGATGCCCTTGTGGCGCGGCTGCGCGCCGGGATCGGTCTTGCACATCAGCGCGATCAGCCCGGAACGCCGGGCGTTGCTGATCCAGGTCTTCGCACCGTTGATGACCAGCTCGTCGCCATCGGTCTTCGCCACGGTCGACATCGCCTGCAGATCCGACCCGCCGCCCGGTTCGGTGAGCGCCATGGTGGCGCGCAGTTCACCGGTCGCCATCCGCGGCAGGTACTCGAGCTTCTGCTCGTCGGTGCCGAACAGCGTCAACAACTTCGCGACAACCGTGTGCCCACCCATCGCGCCGGCCAGACTCATCCAGCCGCGCGCGAGTTCCTGGGTGACCTGCGCATAGCACGGCATCGACACCGGCGAACCGCCGAACTCCTCGGGCACCGCCAGCCCGTAGATGCCGATCTGCTTCATCTGCTCGATCCACTTCTCGGGATATTCGTTGGCATGCTCGACCTCCTGGACCGACGGCTTCACCTCGCGGTCGACGAAGGACCGCACAGTGTCGACCAGGAATGCCTCTTCGGCGGAAAGTGAGCTCATGACGGTGCCCCTACGATCTACGGCGGATTTGTACGGCCATTTTGTCGATCCCCGTCGGACCTGTCAACACTTCCCAAAGCTCGGCGCGGTCTGATACAACCGGAACCGCATCACATATGGCCGCACATTTGATCTCGACCCCTGGAGCAACCGTGCAGAGAAGACGAGCCGTCCTGGTCGCGCCCGCCTCCGACGACCGCAAGGCCCGCAAGGCGCTGGCTTCGATCGCCGATGAGGTCGTGCTCGACCTCGAGGACGCGGTGACCCCGGCGAACAAGGACTCCGCACGCGCAGCGGCCGCCGACCTGGTCGCCGAGTTCGGCGCCGACCGCGCGATCTCGTTGCGCATCAACGCGATCGACACGCCTTGGGCCGGCGCCGATCTCGCCGCCTGCGCCCAGATGCCGAACCTGACGTCGGTGGTGCTGCCGAAGGCCGACTCGCCCGCCGACCTCCGGTCGGCCGACGAGCAGCTCGGCCGAGCGTCGGTCCGCCTGCAGGCGTTGCTCGAATCACCGCGCGGCATCCGTGACGCCGGCGCCATCTGCGCGGCCACAAACCGGCTCGATGCCGTCCTCATCGGTTACGCCGATCTCGCCGCATCATTGGGACGCAGCCCCGACCTGCCGATGCGGACGTGGCACGTCGTCCAGGACTCGGTGTTGCTCGCCGCGCGCGCGGCCGGCGTGGACGTCATCGACGGACCGCATCTGACGATCGCCGACGACGACACCTTCCGCGACGCCAAGCGCTGGGTCCGCGACCTCGGCTTCGACGGCACCTGGGTGATCCATCCGGCTCAACTGCAGTCCGCCATCGACATCTTCACCCCGGACGCCGCCGCCGTGGAGGACGCACGACGGGTGCTCGACGCACTCGAGCAGGCAGCCGCCGCGGGTGCCGGTGCGGCCGAGCTCGACGGCCGAATGCTCGACGAGGCGCTCGCCGTCTCCGCGCGGCGCGTCCTCGCCAAGGCTGCGTCCGAATGAGCGCGTCCGAGCCGGTCGCCGTGGGCGGCCCGTTCTTCGACGAACTGTCCCATGGACAGTTGTTCGACGACGCGCCGTCGCTCACGTTGACATCCGGTCTCGCCGCGACGCACCAAGCGATTCTCGGTGACCGCCTTCGACTCTCGCTCGACGCCCATCTCTCGGATCGCGTGGTGGGTGGCGTCCTCGCCCATCCCGGCCTGGTCACCGACGTCGCGATCGGTCAATCCACGCTGGCCACCCACCACGTGAAGGCGAACCTCTTCTACCGCGGCCTGCGGTTCCTGAGCCACCCCCGGATCGGCGACACGTTGACGACCGTCACCGAAGTGGTCGGGCTGCGCGAGAACACACCGAAGCCAGGACGTGCGCCGACCGGGCTCGCCGCGCTCCACATGGTCACCACCGATCAGACCGGCGTCACCGTCCTCGACTTCTACCGGTGCGCGATGCTGCCGTTGTCACCCGACGCCGATCCCGGGCGGACCGTGCACGCTGACGACCTGAGCACCATCGGACCGGGAGACGATGCGCAACCGTTCATCCCCGAATGGGACCTCGACACCTATCGCGAATCCGCACGCGGACAACATTTCTCATCCGAGTTTGCCGGACGCGCCTTCTCCTCCAGCGCCGACGTGGTGTCCAGCGCACCCGAACTCGCCCGGCTCTCGCTGAACATCGCAGCCACCCACCACGACGAGCGGGTGGCCGGTGCGGCCGCCGGCGGTCGGCTGGTCTACGGCGGGCACACCATCGGACTGGCCCTCGCGCAGGCGAACCGGGCGCTGCCGAACCTGGTGACGGTGACCGGCTGGGATTCGTGCGACCACACCGGACCGGTGCACGAGGGCGACACCCTCAGTTCGACGATCCTCGTCGAGGAGGCGACGCCGCTCGCCGCCGGCGGCGTCCTGCGCCTGCGCTCCACCGTCGTCGCACACGGCGACGACTCCGATCGCGAGGTCCTCGACTGGCGTTTCCGCGTCCTGATGGCCTGATCGTCTGCCGAATCCCCCATTCCACTCCAGGAGTTTCCGCGCATGAGCTCGCATCCCCGTCCGCTCGAAGGCCTCCGCGTCGTGGAGGTGTCGAGCTTCGTCGCCTCACCCCTGTGCGGCCTGACCCTGTCGCAGCTCGGCGCCGAGGTGATCCGGGTCGACCCAATCGGCGGGGCCGCCGACATCAACCGCTGGCCGGTCACCGATGACGGCAACTCGATCTACTGGACCGGGCTCAACCGCGGCAAGAAGTCCGTCACCGTCGACTTCCGTGACCCCCAGGGACAGCGAATGATCCAGGATCTTGTCATCGACAGCGGGCCGGGCGGCGGAATCCTGGTCACCAACGCGGGCGGACGGTCGTGGATGAGTCACGAGACGCTGTCGGCGCGGCGCTCCGACGTCATCACCCTGGAACTGCTCGGCCGGACCGACGGCACTCCCGGAGTCGACTACACAGTCAACGCGGCACTCGGATTCCCGTCGATCACCGGCCCCACCGACTACGCCGGCGTCGTCAATCACGTACTGCCGGCGTGGGATGTCGCGTGCGGCCTCTATGCCGCACTGGCGATCACGGCCGCCGTCCGGCGCCGCGACCAGAACGGGATGGGGGCGCAGATCACCCTGCCCCTGGAGGACACCGCTCTCGCCATCGCCGGGACGCTCGGCTATCTCACCGAACCGCAGCTGAGTGGCGACACCCGACCGGCCACCGGGAACGACGTATACGGCACCTACGGAACCGATTTCGTCACCGCGGATGACTCTCGCTTCATGCTCGTCGCCCTGACCCCGCGGCATTTCCGCGGGCTGGTCGAGATGACCGGGACCGGCGAGGCGGTCGCGGCCGTCGAACGGGCGCTGGGAGCGGACTTCGTCAGGGAGGACGACCGGTACATTCACCGCGGTGTCCTCACACCGCTGTTCGCGGCGTGGTTCGCGCGACACACGTCTGTCGAGGTCGAGGCCGCGCTGGCGCAGACCTCCGTGCTCTGGGAGCGTTACCGGACTTTTGACGAGGTCGTCGAATCAGGTGTTCTGCAGCGCAATCCGCTCTTCACCGAGCTGGAGCAGCCCGGCATCGGCACCTACCTGGCCGCCGGCCTGCCGGCCATTTTCGACGGTGAGCACTACTTCGCCGGGCCGGCCCCGGACCTGGGCTCGTCGACGGGGTTCTGAAGGTCGTTCACCTGTGACCCCTCCGCTCCCTGAGCTGAGGAGCGAGCTTGCGAGCGTCACGAAGGGTCTGGCGAGACACGTTACGGGACCCTTCGTGACGCGCCCTCCGCAAGCTCCGGGCGCTCCTCAGGGAGCAGGGGGCAGGTCGTTCTCTCGGGTTAAGGAGCAGGGCCGTGCCGCTCGCACCTCAGGGAGCAGGGGACGACGAACTCACCTGTGCGCCAGATGATCCGGGCGTGGCTCGGTCCCGCCGAACGGCGCCTGGAGGGCGTTCGATTTCGCGTTGAAGACGACGAACAGATTGCTGCGCGGGAAGGGCGTGATGTTCCCGCCGGACGCGTGCATGCAGTTCGAGTCGAAATACAGTGCGGACCCGGCGGGGCCGGTGATCGTGTCGATGCCCAGTTCGTCGGCGAGGCTCGCGACATCCTCCTCCTCCGGTGTCCCGAATGGCGGCCGATACGACGTCAGCGATTCCCGGTGGTAGTCATCAGGTGTCTCGCCCACGCAGCTGACGAACCGGCGGTGTGATCCCGGGATGATCATCAGCGGACCGTTGGTGGTGTGGTTCGGCGTCAAGGCCAGCGAGACGCTCAGCGCACGTGGGGCGGGCATGCCGTCCTCGGCGTGCCACGTCTCGAAGTCCGAGTGCCAGTAGAACGGACCGCCCGCGAACCCGGGTTTCAGGTTGATGCGGCTCTGGTGGATCGTGACGTCGTCGTCGAGGATCTGCCGGGCCACCCCGGCAATCGTTTCACGCGAACATATCTCGGCGATGACGTCACTGAGCTGATGCACCGCGAACAGCGATCGCACCTGCCCGCTCGATGATTCGCGGATCACCCGATCGTCGTCGCCGAGCCGCTCGGTGATGGACTCCACCTCGCGTAGGCAGTCGGCGATGTCGGCGTCCGAGAGAATGTTTGTCTCCGTGTGGTATCCGCGATCGGCATAGTGCCGGAGTTCGGGCGCGGACAGCGGGCCCGGGTTTCCCATGCTCCCCCACACGGTGTTGTGTGGGCGCGGTTCGATCTGGCTGCGCTGCGCGAGCCGGGTGCGGTAGACGTCGACGGGTGTGCTCGTCGACTGCGCGCCGGGCGAGACATCGGCGGCTTCTGGAGTTCTGGCTGCTGTGTGAGTTACCACGATCGCAACGATCCTTTCCCTCATCCGGCGGGCCGCTCGCGGAGCAGTTCTGCCCCGGCGGCAGGCAAGGTGATTGTGTTGTGCGCGACCGTCGCACGACGACGCGTCGCGAGGTACGGCGTCCGCGGCGCGGAGTTCTGCACGCCCTTCGGGAAACGGCCGTATATGTGCACCCTGCCAGGGACGACAAACCCCCGCAACCATGCTGGTATGCGCCGCGGAGAAAGTCCTCGACTCAACCGAGCCGGGCGAACTCCAGGATGATGTCGACGGCCCGCGCCGCGCTCTGACACGCGCCCTCCATCGTCGTGGTCCAGTCGGTGCGGGTCCAGTCACCGGCGAGGGCGAGGCCGTCGACCTCGGTGCGCTGGTCTGGGCGGAGGCCGGCGGTCCCGGGTCGTTGCGCGAAGGTCGATTTCGGCATCCGGACCACGTGGCTGTGGACCACCTGCGCGTTCGCCGCCTGCGGGAAGTAGCGGCGCAGCATGTCCATCTGGATCTCGGTGATCTCGGCGTTCGTCTTCGAGATCAGATCGTAGGACGCCGACACCGTCGTCGAGTAGAAGTAGTTGTCGCGTGGTTCGCGCCCGTGCATGCGCTGGCGGTCCCAGACCTGTTCGAGCACTCCCTCACCGCCGTAGAGGATCTCGCCCCAGTCGGTCATCCCGATCGAGCGGTCGAGATAGAGGTTCACACTGACGATGGGCACGGGGGTCAGGTTCTCGACGGCGCGATAGATCCGCTCGTGCCCGGGCACCTGGTCGAGCAGACCCTTCACGCTCCACACCGGTACCGCGCAGATGACGGCGTCGGCCGTGATCTTCTCGCCGTCGGCCAGCGTCACCCCGCTCACCGTCCCGTCGGTGACGTCGATCGACGAGACCACCGCACGGTGTCGGACCTCCACACCGGCGTCGGCGAAGCGCTTCTCGGCGCCGTCGATGAACAACGTGTCGAGATCGACGGTGGGATACCCGATCGAGATCGGCGTGCGCGTCTCCCGCGCCCGGCGGGCTCCCGTGACGAGCAGATCGGCCGGGACCTTGGCCGAGGAGATGTCGGGCTTGTCGCCGGTGAGGCCGATGACGATGCCGTCCCACAACGCATCCCGTGCCGACTGCGGCAGTCCGATGCGACGGAACCATTCGTCGGCGGTCACGTCGTCGAGCCAGTCGGGTTGCCGAAATGCCTGCCGTATCAACCTGATCTGCGCACGCGCCGTGCGCAACCGGTCGAGGCCGGTCACCCCGGGAAGGTCGCCGAGTGCGGCCCGCAGTCCGGGCAGGCCGGTGAACGCCGATCGGCGCGTCGACCCACCGGGCATCCGGACCGTCATGTGACCCGGGAAGGCCACGTGCTCCCGCGTACCGACGCTGTCCAGATAGCGCATGAGGTGCTCGTACCCGCTGGCGAAGACGTGCTGCCCGTTGTCGGGCACGTCGTCGACGGCGTGCAGCGGCATCGAGATGGTGCGCCCACCGAGCGAACCCCGACGTTCGAGCAGGGTGACGCGTTGCCCCGCCTCCGACAGCCAGACCGCCGACGCCAGTCCGGCCAGTCCCCCACCCACGACCACACAATGCATGGCGACAGATTAGCGGTCAGGGCTGACCGATACCGACTGTGCGACGAATCGTCCGGGTCCCGGCGCAGACCTCGTCAACCGGTCATCTTGACGTCCTTGGCGGCGCCGAGGACGGAGAGGGCCTGGGGCACCAGCACGAGACCGAGCACCGCCATGGCCAGGGTCCACGAGCCGGTGACGTCATGGATGGCGCCGATGATGATCGGGCCGGCCGCCGCCGCCAGGTAGCCGACGCACTGCGCCATCCCGGACACCTGGCCCGTCTGTTCGGATCCCGAGCTGCGCAGCACCATGAAGAGAAGGGCCAGACTGATCGACGAACCGGGCCCGACCATCACACAGGCCGCCCAGAATCCCGGCCAGACATCAGTACTCAGCAGACCCACGAAGCCGACGGCGCAGACCGCGATCACCGACAGGGTCACCACCCGCTGACCGGCGAAGCGGCCGGCGACGATCGGCGCGACCAGCGACATGATCAGGGCGACCACCTGCGCCGACGCCAGGACCGCACCCGCCCGCAACGGCGACATGCCGTCGTCGACGAGGTACTGCGGCAGCCAGGCCACGAACGTGTAGAAGATCAGCGACTGCGTTCCCATGAAGACCGTGATCGCCCACGCGATCGGGTTCGTCAGCAACGACGATGTCGGCGCCGCCGAGGTCACCCGGTGAACCAGGGGCAGCTGCGGAATCCAGACGACCACGGCGACCACCGCGAGCAGCGACCACGCGGCCAACGCCAGCCGCCAGTCCCCGCCGAGTGCGTCGTTGATGGGCACGCTCACCCCGGACGCGACCGCCGCCCCGCCGGAGAGAGTCATCGAATAGAGGCCGGTCATGAGCCCGGAGCGGTGCGCGAAGTCGCGTTTGATCAGCGCCGGGAGTACGACGTTGCAGGTGCCGATGGCGGCGCCGATGACCGCCGAACCCCCGAACAGGGCGGCCGGCGACGGGATGAGCCGGACGAGGATGCCGACGATCAAGACGAGCAGGGCCCCGAAGATGACCCGTTCGATGCCGAACCGGTTGGCCAGACGGGGAGCCACCGGCGCCGAGATCCCGAAGAACAGCACCGGCAGCGCGGTCAGCAGACCGGCGACGGCGCTGCTGAAGCCGGCGTCGTCGGAGATCACGCCGATGAGCGGTCCGACGGACACCACGGCCGGTCGCAGGTTCGCGGCGACCAGCATCACTCCGACCGCGGTGACGATGACCCCGACGCCGGACTTCTCGCGCGTGGACAGCGCCTGCGCACTCATCCCGACACCTCGGTGAAGTCGACGTAGGCATACACCGCCGCGCGCGCCGCGTCGGCGTCGCCGCGCTCGATCGCGTCGACGACGTCCCGATGACCGCGCGGGTGCGACTGCTCGGCCAGCGGACGTCGCAAGACCGACGGATGAGTCCGGGCGATCGCCTCGGCGATTCCGTCGTACATCGCGATGAGCAGCGCGTTGCGGGACGCGACGACGAGCTCGGCGTGGAATGCGATGTCCGCCTCGGTGTATCGATCCAGATCACCGTCGGCCATAGCGTCCTCGGTGCACGCCAGCAACAGGCGGAGACGTTCGACGTCGGCGGCGTCGCCCCGGGCGGCCGCACCGGCCGAGGCCTCGCTCTCCAGTGCACGTCGCACTTCGAGCAGATCGCGGAGCTCCGACGGCGCGGAGGTCCGCGCGATCGCACCGGCGAGTGGGCTCCGGCCGCGCACATACGTGCCGTCGCCCCGTCGGGGCTCGAGCATGCCGGCGTGTTCCAGGGCGCGCGCGGCCTCCCGGATCGTGTTGCGCCCGACGCCGAACTGCGCCACGAGCTCGGGCTCAGTAGGAATCCGCTCGCCCAGGGGCCAGGTACCGGCTGCGATCAACTCCTGCATGCGCTGCACTACGAGTTCGCTCGTTCGCTGGGGCGGGTTGATGGGTCCGGACATGCCAAACAACCTAACATCCCATGTTTGAGCGACCCGACCGGCAGCATGCCTTTCCCGGACGGGACGGCCCGTTCGGTGCTTAGATGAGCCATGTCGTTCGGGGTGCGCACGAGTTTGCTGCGCGTGGGTGTCATCGGTGTGGTCGTCGGCGTGCTGCTCGGCGTGTTCGCGGGCACGCCCCCCGCCCAGGCCGCACCCGGGCCGGGCTCGCCACTGCCGTCGGCCGACCCGTTCTACCGTTACAACGCCTCACTGTCGGGCGTGGCACCCGGAGCGGTGCTCCGCAGCCGCCCCATGCGGTTCCAGACGCCCACGATGTCCACCCCGATCACCGGCTCCCAGGTGCTCTATCGCACCACCGACCAGTTCGGCGAGAGCGTGGTGACGGTCGCGACGGTCCTCCGACCCCTGACCCCGGGGCCGACGCGCCTGGTCTCGTACCACATGGCCTACGACGCGCTCGGGTCTCAGTGCGATCCGTCGTACACGCTCAGCGGCGGCTACACCAACGGCACCGCAACCGCCGAACAAGGCGTCATCGCAGGCTATCTCGCCGCTGGGTACACCGTCGTGGTCCCCGACTACGAGGGCGAGAAGCTGCAGTGGACCATCGGCCGGCAGTCGGGCTACGCCGCACTCGACGGCGTCCGCGCCGCACAGTCGTTCCTGCGGCTGCCGCGGTCGACCCCGGTCGGCCTCGTCGGATATTCCGGCGGGTCCATCCCCACGCAGTTCGGCGCCGAGGTCGCGCCGCGCTACGCGCCCGAACTGAACATCGTCGGCGCCGCCGCGGGCGGGCTGCCGGTGGATCTCGCGCACAACCTGCCCTACATCAACGGCAGTGCGAAGTGGGCGGGTGTCATCCCGGCGCTCGTGGTCGCCTACCAGCGGACCTACCGGCTCGACACCTCGACGTTCCTCTCGGCCCGCGGCCGGCAGGTCGCCCAGGACGTCAGCGACGAGTGCATCTCGGAGTTCGCGTCGAAGTATCCGGGACTCACCAGCGCCGACATGGTCAAGCCGCCGTACACCGGCCTGCTCGACGTCCCGCAGGTGGTGCGGGCGATCAACGACAACATCATGGGACGGTCGGGCACCCCGGCGACGAAGATGCTTCTCGCGGTGGGTCACTACAACGCGACCGGGGACACCCTGATGATCACCGGTGACGTGATCGGCCTCGCGAACGAGTACTGCTCACGCGGCGTGGACATCACCTACCGGCAGCTCAACGGCCTGACCCATCAGGAGGCGTTCCTCCCGTTCGAACCGTTGGCGCTGCAGTACCTCACCGAGCGTTTCGCGGGCGCCCCGACACAGAGCAATTGCGGTTCGCTGCCGCGCGGGAACAGCCTGGCGCCGCTGCCGGTGCCCTGACCGGCGGCCTACCCCGGCAGCGTCTCGCCGCCGATCGGGGCCAGCACCTCGCCGGTGTAGTAGGACGAGAGCTGCTCGGCCGCGAAGAACACGTACGAAGGTGCAATCTCGTCCGGCTGGGCCGCCCGTCCCATCGGCGCCTGGGTGCCGAAGTCCTTGACCGCCTCGGCCGGCATCGTCGCCGGGATCAGCGGCGTCCAGACCGGGCCCGGCGCCACGCAGTTCACGCGGATCTTCCGTTCCATCAGCGCCTGCGCCAGCGAGTAGGTCAGGGCCAGCACCGCGCCCTTGGTCGCCGAATAGTCGATGAGGCTGTCGTTGCCACGCAGACCGTTGATCGACGACGTGTTGATGATGGCGCCGCCGCCGGTCAGATGCGGCACCGCCGCTCGCGTGGTGTGGAAGAAGCTGTCGATGTTGACGTCGAAGGTGCGCCGCCACTGCTCCGGCGTCAGCTCCAGGAAGTCGTCCACGATCTCCTGATAGGCGACGTTGTTCACCAGGATGTCCAATGCGCCGAGCTCGTCGACGGTCCGCTTCACGATGTCGGCGCAGTGTGCCGGGTCGGCGAGGTCGCCGCGGTACGCGCGGGCCTGCCGTCCTTCGGCCTCGATGAGCTCGACCGTGTGGCGGGCGTCGTTGTCCTCCTCCAGGTAGGCGATGGCGACATCGGCGCCCTCCTTGGCGAAGGCGACCGCGACCGCGCGACCGATACCCGAGTCGCCGCCCGTGATGAGGGCGGTCTTGCCGGCCAGCAGATCGCGGCCGCGATAGTCGCGCATCTCGTCCCGGGGGCGTTCGCCCATCTCATCGGTCTCACCGGGGTAGGAGATCGTCTTCGGTTCGTGCTCGGGGTTCTGGTCGCTCATGATCGAGATGGTGCCCGCTGAGAAGCGTGCGGAAACATCGGCGCAGACTGAGGAGCGGACGTCGTCAGGGGTTCGGGTCGGGGATCTCCTGGTCGAGTTTCTCGTCGAGGGACTCGCCTTCCCGCTGTTCCCGGGCGGTCGTGCCGGTCCGATCACTGGCCGACCAGTCCTCGGGCGGGTCCATCCCCTCCTCGAGCGGGTCCTGACCGAGCCGGTCCTCGTCGAGATCCTCGAAACCGGCTGTCGACGTCAGATCGGGGTTGATGCCCTCGGATGCCGCTGTCGCACTGTCGCCCACGTTGTCGGTACTCATTCTCGTCCTCCTGGCCGTAGCCGAAATCGGTGTCGGTCGGGCCGGGTCTCGCCGTCGGCCCTGCGAGTACGGCGGATACCCGCGAGACACGGCACCGAAACGATCTCCGCGAGTCCTGCCCCGGGACACGCACCGGGTCGATTCCCGCCAAATGCGTCAGCCAGGTAAGCTCATCTTTCGCCCGAGACCGCTGGCATTCCTGTTGATTTGTGGTTTGTAGGGGTGAGGGTGACAGACGCCAACGATCACACCGCCGGCGAGTCCCGTATCAGTCACGTCGGCAGCTTCCGGTTCTTGTTCGACACCCAGGAATGGGAGTGGTCCGACGAGGTCGCCGAGATGCATGGTTACCGGCCCGGTGAGGTCACTCCGACGACCGAGCTGATCGCGGGGCACAAGCACCCGGACGACCGGCAGTCGTTCGAAGAGCTGCTCGCGACGATGCTCGACCGCCGGATCCCGTTCTCGAGCCGTCATCGCATCGTCGACACCAAAGGTGAGGTCCGCCACGTCGCGGTGGTGTCGCAGCAACTCACCGACGAATCCGGCGCCGTGATCGGCGCCGAGGGGTTCTATCTCGATCTGACGGCAATCGAGGAGAAGGCCGTCAAGGACCGCGTCGACGAGCACGTCGCGCGATTCCGCGAGCACCAGGGCGTCATCGAGCAGGCCAAGGGCATGATCTCGCTGGCCTACGGCGTGAGCGCCGATCGCGCGTTCGAGGTCATGCGCTGGCGTTCGCAGACGGCCAACGTCAAGGTGAACGAGCTCGCGCGGTCGATCGTCACCGGCGTCCACCGATACGTGGTGCTACCGGACCCGGTCCGGCAGTCGTTCGACCATCTGCTGCTCAACGCACACCGCTCCGACAACGAGAACGCCTCGTCCTCGAAGTAGCACCGACGCACCACCGTTCATCGCTTTCACGGGCGGTTTCACCGCCGACATTCCGGGGTATCCGCACCGGCGCGAGATAGGTGCCGGAAACCGGCAGTCATCTGCGGCTCGCCGAAGCCGCGATCGTGCAGGCCCGGTTGAGTACACAGCCGTCGCGACCCTAGTGAACGGATGTGGCAGTGAGCAGTGCGCAGCCAGGCGGAACAGCAACCCTCGAGACAACGGGGTCGAACACGACACGAGGTCTGTCGACGATGTCGGCAGGCCTCGGTTCACGGAGGGGCGGTGCGACCCGCGTGCGCGTCGCGTCGGTGCCGCACTCCCATGTATACGTCCGCCACCTGTCGCCGCTGAACGGGACGGTCAGCGGGCTCGACTCCGGCCCGGTCTCGGTCGTCCGCCTGCCCGACCCGGTTCCGGCCGACGGCGCCAAGGTGCCGGGCGGCTGGTGGCCCCCGCTGATGCTCGACCCCGCGTGGATCGCCCGCAACCACAACGAGTTCGACGTCTTCCACCTCCACTTCGGGTTCGACGCCGTCGAGCCGGCGGTGATGTCGAAGGTGATCGACGAGCTGCGCACCCACGGCAAACCACTCGTGTACACGCTCCACGATCTGCGCAATCCGCATCACCCCGAACCGGGACGTCACGAGGAGGTCCTGGACATCCTCGTACCGGCGGCGGATGAGGTCATCACCCTGACCCCCGGCGTCTCCCGGGAGATCGCGCGCCGCTGGCAGCGCGAGGCGACCGTGCTGCCTCACCCGCATGTCGTGCCGCCCGGCCGATTCGGTCCGCGCGCGCCGCACGCCGACGACTTCGTGGTGGGGGTGCACGCCAAAAGCATTCGCGCCAACATGGATCCGCTGCCGGTGATCATGACCCTGCTCGAGGCGGCCGCGGACTACCCGGACATGACGGTTCAGATCAACCTGCACGACGAGGTGTTCGTCCCCGGAAAGCACGCGTACAACCCGGACTTCGGCACCACTGCGCTGGCACTCTCCCGGCACCCCTATGCCCGCGTGCTCGTGCATGAGTACTTCACCGATGATCAGTTGTGGGACTATCTGCGGAGCGTGTCCGTGTCGGTACTGCCGTACCGATTCGGAACCCACTCCGGGTGGCTCGAGGCCTGCCACGATCTCGGTACCACCGTGATCGCGCCGAGCTGCGGCTTCTACCGCGAGCAGCAGGACTGCCTGTCCTTCGGGTTCACCGAGGACACCTTCGATCCGGACTCACTCGTTTCTGCCCTCGCACAGGCCTATTCGGCTCGTCCCGCGGCTGCCTCATGGCCCGACCGGCGCGCGCAGCGCGAGTCGCTCGCCGAACAGCACGCCGCCCTCTACACCAGGGCTCTGGATGCGTGACACGTTGAGGATCGCCATCGTCGCATCGAGCCGCTACCCGATCGCCCAGCCGTTCGCGGGCGGACTCGAGGCCCACGTCTGGCATCTCACTCGCGCCCTCACCCTCGCCGGTCACGAGGTCACACTGTTCGCGGGCGCGGGCAGCGATCTCCCGGTCGACTCGGATCGCCTGCGCGGCGAATTGTTCGAGCCCTCCGCGGCCGCACGCTCGGATGTGTCGATGCCCCAACTCGAAGCACTGCAGGATCATCACGCGTACCTGTCGCTCATGCTGTCGTTCACGAACAACCCCGGCGACTACGACGTGATCCACAATCACAGCCTGCACTACCTCCCGGTCGCCATGGGTCCGGCCGTCGAGACCCCGATGGTCACCACGCTCCACACCCCGCCGACGCCGTGGCTCGAGTCGGCCCTGACCCTTGCGCCCGGTACGCGTTGTGTCGCCGTCAGTCGGCACACGGCACAGTCCTGGTCGCATGTGCTCGGCGAGATCCCGGTGGTGCACAACGGGGTTCAGTTGGACCGCTGGCCCGCCGGCCCCGGCGGAGACGACCTGGTGTGGTTCGGCCGGTTCGTACCGGAGAAGGGCGCCCACCTCGCGATCGAGGCTGCCCAGCGCGCCGGCCGTCGGCTCCGGTTGGCCGGACCCATCAGCGACACAAGGTATTTCGAGCAACAGATCGCCCCGTCGCTGGGCGGTCTCGTCCACTACGAGGGACACCTCCACCAGCACGACCTGGCGCGATTGGTCGGCTCCTCCGGCGTGACACTGGTGACCCCGGTGTGGGACGAGCCATACGGCCTCGTGGTGGCCGAATCCCTCGCCTGCGGCACCCCGGTGGCGTGCTTCGCCCGTGGCGGCATTCCCGAGATAGTCGGCGAGCACGCCGGCGTCCTCGTGCCGCCGGGCGACATCGACGCGCTGGCCCTCGCGGTGGACGATGCGCTCACCCTCGACCGGGGCCTTGTGCGTCGGCGCGCGGAGGACCACTGCACGGACATCGCGATGATCGATCGGTACCTCGACATCTACGCCGATCTGGTCGCCGGGCGGCCGTTGGCCGACTCCTCGCTCCCCCGGGAGGTCGGGGTGTGATCGGTTACTACGTGCACCATCAGGGCCGCGGACACTGTTCCCGGGCCACCGCCGTCGCCGGCCACATCGGCACCGACGTCGTCGCGCTGACCAGCGCGTCGCTGACCGCCCCGGTGTTCAGCGAGGTGATCACCCTCGAGCGCGACGACTCCGACCCGCAGCCGCGGGACGTCGACGCCGGCGGCCTGCTGCACTGGGCCCCACGGCACGACGGCGGACTACGCACACGCATGGCGCAGCTGGCCGAGTTCGTCGAGACGCGCCGACCGGCCGCCGTCGTCGTCGACGTATCGGTGGAGGTCACCCTCTTCCTCCGGCTGATGGGCGTGCCGGTGATCGTGACGGCGCAGCCCGGCGTTCGCGACGATCTGCCGCATCAGCTCGCCTACCGGGCGGCCGATGCGATCATCGCGCCCTGGCCCGCCGAGCTGTATCAACCGGACTGGCTCCGGGAGCATCTGCCGAAAACAGTCTTCACCGGCGGTATCTCGCGGTTCGACGGACGACTCCCCGTGTCCCACCCCACCTTCGCCGCCGACATCCTCGTCGTCACCGGCGCGGGCGGGGTACCGGGTGCCCCGCATCCGGCGACCACACTCGGCGAGGAGCTCCCGGAGCACACCGTCGTCGGGCTCGGACCCGCCTTCGGCACCTGGGTCGACGACCCGTGGCCCTTCCTGTGCAGTGCGCGGGTGACCGTCATCGGCGCGGGTCAGGGAAGCGTGGCCGACGCCGCCGCGGCCGGGCGCCCGGCGGTGGTCATCCCCGAGGACCGACCCTTCGCCGAACAACGGGCAACCGGCACCACCCTCGCACGCTCCGAACTCGCTCTCGTCACGTCGTCATGGCCGTCCACCGAACGCTGGCGCTCGATCCTCGACACCGCCGGGAGTTCGTCGCCGGAGTGGTCGCGGTGGCACACCGCCGGCGCCGCCGAACGTGCGGCGCGGGCGATCGAGGCGGTCGCGCACCGATGACCGGCGTCCCCGAGGTGGTCGCCGTCATCACGACCGTGTCGGGGCGGCACCGCCACCTTCGACGACAACTAGAGGCGTTCGCCCATTCGACCCGGCGGCCCGACCTGCACTTCGTGGTGGCCATGGACGACCCCGACATCACATCCGTCACCGACGGTCACCCGGTGGATGTCATCCGGTTCGCCAACGACGACCCGGACACCCTGCAACTCGCCGATGCCCGGAACGCCGGCGCCACGGCCGCCATGACCGCGGGGGCCTCGCTCTTGGTATTCCTCGACGTCGACTGCATCCCCGGCCCGGACATGCTCGAGCGCTACCTCCGCTCATGCACGGCGACACCGGACCTGAAAGTCCTCTACTGCGGCCCGGTCACCTACCTCCCCTGCGACCAGCCGACCTTCGATGCGCGCGAGCTCGCCCGGTTCACCGATCCGCACCCGGCGCGTCCGTCACCGGGACCCGGGCAGACACAGCTGTCGTCGGAGCTGATGTTGTTCTGGTCGCTGTCGTTCGCCGTCCGGGCGACCGATTGGCTCGCCCTGGGCGGCTTCCACCCCGGCTACCGCGGTTACGGCGGCGAGGACACGGACTTCGCGATGTCAGCACGCGACAACGGGTTTCGGATCGCCTGGGTTGGCGGCGCACACGCCTACCACCAGCACCATCCGGTTTCGAACCCGCCGGTCGAACACCTCGCGGACATCCTCCGCAACGCACGGGTGTTCCACCGGCGATGGGGCACCTGGCCCATGGAGGGGTGGCTGCGCGCGTTCGCCGACCGCGGCCTGGTCTCCTACGACGCCGCAGGCGACGAGTGGCTCCGTGTCAGCGACGGAACTTCGAGAACCCGATGACGACGCCGCGGGAGGCGGCACCCGGGAGCGGTTCGTCGTAGGAGATCGTGTGGGTGTCGGTGACGGTCTGCACGATCCGCCATCCGAAAGTCGACTGCTTCAGGGTCACGTCCGGGACGAGCTCGCCTCGGATCTCACCGATCACGCCCTGCGACGACATGTGCAGGGTCAGTTCGATGGACGACTCCTCCGCGGCGGCGGAGATGATCTGTGAGCAGATCTCGTCCACCGCCACCTTGGCGTCGATGACGTCGTCGAGCGCCCAGTCGTCGATGTACAGCGCGGTCTCGACCAGAGCGCGCACCAGCGCGAGACGATCGGTGGCGGCCGGAACCCGCAGAACCGTCGGCGTACCGCCGTCGATCGATAGCTGGGACGTCGCGTCGGAATCGGTCATCAAATGAGTCTTCTTCGCCCGTTGATTGGTGGTGCCGATCTCGGCTGGTCTGGTCATGAGTGCCCCGTGATTCCGTGTTCCAAACCGCGGCCGGAGGACCTTGCCGCGCTGAACGTCCCCCCGAACACGTGTCGACACGTTAGCAGAGCGTTTACCCAGATCATGACTCGATGAGATTCGCGTCTCCATCCGTCCCATGAACGACCGCGGTCGCGGCGAGGCGACGTTTCATCGTCGGCCGCTCGCGGTAAACCCTCCGCACCGAGGCCGGTGTCGAGCACGCCGGCCACCGAGCCCCGACCAGACAGCGCAGGGAGTGCACCATGCCAGATCTGACACCCGAACGAGAAGTCGCGTCGCGTGAGGCCATCGCCCGGCGCCCGGCACGAAAGTCGCGAGGTCTGAAGGCCGTCGGCCTACTCGGCTTCGTCTGCCTCGGACTAATGCTGGTGCTCGCCGGCATCGCCATCGCCGCCGGTGCGAGCGACCGCGATGGGACGGTGTGGCTGGCGGTCGGCGCCGTCGTCATGGGTCTGCTCGCGGTCGGACTGCTGATCGGCAGCCGTGTCCTGCTGCGACGTCGCGCAGCCCGCGACGGCGATCGGGCCCATCAGGACCCGATCCAGCCCGAGACCACCGCCGAGGAAGCCGAACGCTATGAGGAGCGGTTCCACGACTTCCCGGTGGAACACGCCGGAAAGAGTGAACGAGGACGAGACGACCGCCTCGAGGAGATTCGCGAAGAGCGTCGAGCCGACAACGGAAAGGCCTAGAGAATGCGTGCAGTCACCTGGCAGGGCAAGCGGAACGTGTCGGTCGAGACCGTGCCCGAACCCAAGATCATCGAGCCCACCGACGCCATCATCAAGGTCACCTCGACCAACATCTGCGGGTCGGACCTCCACCTCTACGAGGTTCTCGGCCCGTTCATGCAGGCCGGTGACATCCTCGGGCACGAGCCGATGGGGATCGTCGAGGAGGTGGGCAGCGACACCGGGGACCTGCGGGTCGGCGACCGGGTGGTCATCCCCTTCCAGATCGCCTGCGGCACATGCCTTTTCTGCCACGACGGACTCATGACCCAGTGTGCGACGACCCGCGTCACCGAACAGGGGACGGGCGCCGCACTGTTCGGCTACTCCCAGCTCTACGGCTCCGTCCCCGGCGGGCAGGCCGAGTACCTGCGCGTGCCGCAGGCCCAGTTCACCCACATCAAGGTGCCGCTGGAGAAGCCCGACTCGCGGTACGTCTATCTCTCCGATGTGTTGCCGACGGCTTGGCAGGCCGTCGCCTACGCCGAGATCCCCCAGGGCGGAACCGTCACGGTGCTGGGCCTCGGCCCCATCGGCGACATGGCTGCCCGCATCGCCGCGCACCAGGGGGCGCGGGTCATCGGCGTCGACCGCGTGCCCGAGCGACTCGCCCGGGCCGAGGCCCGCGGCATGGAGACCGTGAACTTCGACGCCGTCGACAACGTCGGCGACGCCATCCGCGACCTGACCGGAGGACTGGGTACCGATTCGGTCATCGACGCTGTCGGCATGGAGGCCCATGGGTCGCCGATCAACAAGGCGCTGCAGAGCGTCGTCGGCCTGCTACCGGACGCCGTCGCCCGCAAGGCGATGTCGGAGGTGGGTACCGATCGGCTGGGCGCGCTCTACTCGGCGATCGACATCGTCAAACGCGGCGGCACGATCTCACTCTCCGGGGTGTACGGCGGCGCGGCCGACCCGCTGCCGATGCTGACCATGTTCGACAAGCAGATCCGGCTGCACATGGGTCAGGCGAACGTGAAGCGCTGGGTCGACGACATCATGCCGCTGCTGACCGACGACGACCCGTTGGGCGTCGACACCTTCGCGACTCACGAGCTACCGCTCAGCGAGGCCCCGCAGGCCTACGAGACGTTCCAGAAGAAGGACGACGGGATGGTCAAGGTGATCCTCAAGCCGTGAACCCGCGTGGCGTGCCGCGGCCCTTCGTCGCGGCACGCTCGCCGTCGGCCTGCGATCCACCGCCGGTGCTCTCGTGCCCGTCGTCGTCCTCGTCGACGACGACCTCAGAACGCAGGGTCTCGAGGATCCGTGTCAGCAAGCGCGACACGTGCATCTGCGAGATACCCACCTGACGCGCGATCTCGCTCTGCGACATGGATTTGAAGAACCGCAACGTGAGGATGGTGCGCTCGCGTTCGGTCAGCCGCTCCAGTGCCGGCTGCAGCGTGACGAATTCTTCGACGAGTTCCAGTCGCGCGTCCTCGTCGCCGAGGGTGTCGGCCAGCGTCCAGCCGTCGGTCGAAGACCCGGCTTCGGCATCGATCGAGCTCGCCGTGTAGGCCGACCGGGCGACCATGCCCTCGATCACCTCGCTGACGGGCAGCCCGAGGTGCTGGGCGATCTCACTCGGGCGCGGCGACCGTCCGAGGGACTGCAGCAGTTCCTCGCTGGCTTTGGCGATGTTGAGCGACGCCTCCTGGGCCCGGCGTGGCACGCGGATGGACCAGGTGCTGTCGCGGAAGTAACGCTTGACCTCGCCCATGACGGTCGGGACCGCGAAGGCCAGGAAGTTGTTGCCGCGTTCGACATCGAAACGGTCGACGGCGTGCATGAGGCCGATCCTCGCCACCTGACGCAGATCGTCGATGGGTTCGCCGCGTTCCGAGAAGCGCCTGGCAACATGGTCTGCCAGGGGCAGGCACCTCGCGATGACGTCCTCCCGCAGCCGGGCACGACGATCGTCGTCCTTCTCCTCGTGCATGGTCCGAAGAGCCGGAAGGACATCACTGTAATCGTCGTGATCGCCCCGGTCACCCGACGCCATTCTCACCACCAGACTTCGAAGACAGCTCGAGATCGATGCGCAGACCTCGTGCCGCATCCAGAACAGGACTGATGTGCGCACGGGTTCGACGCATATCCGCCTCCAGCCAACCACGGTCGCCCGACGACGTCCAGCCACACCGGTCGTCGGCTGGTCAGGGCGTTGCGTGGCAGGAACAGACCGCATAGAAGCTGCCGAACTGGGCACAACCTTGTAGGTCACTCTTCTGCAACGTAGGGTAAGAGATGCGGTTCAGGTAGAAGCTGCGTTCTAGAGCGTTGGGCGCCCAGGGCCTTCTCGCTTTCCACCATCACGCTCAATCCCTCTGACCGGGTGATCGTGAACTTGGGGTACTGACGCCGATTCGGCGCAGCACCAAGGCTTCCGATCCAGAAGTGACGGTCGTGGCCAGACGCACTTGACTGAATTGAGAACATCATGGCTCTCACCTCTTCGACCATCTTCCGTTCGGCGTTCGATCCCACTGCGGAGTCCGCGCCGAAGGCCCATTCCCACCAGTTGGTCTCCCCGAAATCGTATTGCGTGCAAGGCTTCTCCGGCAGCGTCGACCGCGACTCGGCGGCCGACTTCGCCGCCGCTCTCGACCGCGTGATCAGCGGCCCCGTCGACGGCATCGTCCTCGACTTCTCGGGCCTGAACTTCTTCGGGACCGTCGGGTTGGTGCTACTGCGTTCGTTCATCGACGACGCCGGTCGCCGATTCGTCCCAGTGGTGGTCGTGGGTGGCCGCGCGGTGACCCGCCCCCTCGAACTCTGCGGAATGGCGCCGTATGTCAAGACTTTCGAGTCCATCGAGGACGCGGGACGCGCTCTGACCCAGGATCAGGTCGGGCCGAGCACGATGGAGTTCACCGTCACCGAGTGACCAACCTTGCCCCGTGAGATGCAGGGAGCGGGTCTCCTGCCCCCTAAGGTGCGAGGAGCGCAAGCGACGAGCCTCGAAGGGTCGCGTCAGGTCACCGTGTGACGGTGATCTGCCGCGCGATGTCGACCAGCTTGGTGTTCGAGTCCTGCGACAGGCGCTTCAGCAGGTCGAAGGCGGCCACCGCGTCGATGTCGAACCGTTCCATCAGCATGCCCTTGGCCTGACCGATGACGTCCCGGTTGGCCAGGGCGCTGTGGAACTGCTTGTCCTTCTTCACCTTGTTCCACGCGAGGGCGGCATGCGTCGCGAAGACCACCCCGATGTCCTCGGCGTGAAGGTCGAAGGCGAACGGCTCGTCGGCGTAGAGGTTCAACGCCCCGATCGCCGTGGTGTCGGCGAAGAGCTGGAACGACAGGACGGAACGAATCGGCGTCTCGACGAGCGCGCGGCGGCGGTATTCGGGCCAGCGCTGCTCTTTCTCGAGGTCGTCGACTCGGACGATGCGATCGGCGAGCGCTGCCGAGATGCACGGTCCCTCACCGAGTTCCGCTTGAATACGGTCGTGTACGTCGGCAACGTCGTGCGTGGACCCGAACGACGCGATCGATTTTCGGTCGATTGCGACGGTGAGGCCGGCGTACGCGACTCCGGGGATGTCGACCAGCGCGTTCTCGACGATCGTCTTCGCAACCTGCTCGTCGGAGTCGTCGCCGTGGAGTTCACGCGCCAGATCCGCGATCTTGCGGTGAACGTCATCGTCAGCCGGATCGGTCATGGTCGAACCCCTTTCGACGCCCGACGTGAGCGAACGACCACGGACGCGCATTGTTCGGCGTGCTCGTCCAACGTAACCCACTGCGCCACGTTCCGTGGGCGCCGGTGGTTACCGCCAGGCGCCTGACTGCCTCAGCGAAACGCCGCCGACCCGGTGAGTGCGCGCCCGATCGTGAGCTGGTGGACCTCCGAGGTCCCCTCGTAGGTGAGCACCGACTCCAGGTTGTTGGCGTGCCGGATCACCGGATACTCCAGAGTGATGCCGTTCGCGCCCAGGATGGTTCGGCATTCGCGGGCGATCGCGATCGCCTCGCGCGTGCTGTTCAGCTTGCCGGTGCTGACCTGCTCGGGCGTGAGTTCGCCGCGGTCCTTCAGACGGCCGAGGTGGTAGGCCAGCAGGTGACCCTTGCCCACCTCGAGCGCCATGTCGGCGATCTTGGTCTGGGTGATCTGGTAGCCGGCCAGCGGCTTGTCGAACACCTGGCGGGACTGCGCGTACTCGATGGCCGCCTCGAGGCAGTCGCGGGCGGCACCCATCGCTCCAAAGATGATCCCGAAGCGGGCCTCGCCGAGAGCGGTCAGCGGTCCGCGCAGCCCCTCCGCCTTCGGCAGCATCGCCGAGGCGGGAAGGCGCACGTCGTCGAACACGAGCTCGGAGGTGACCGAGGCGCGCAGCGACATCTTCTTGGTGATCTCCGGCGCCGAGAACCCCGGTGTGTCGGTCGGGACGACGAACCCGCGGATGCCGCCGGGACTGTCGGCGAGGTCGGTCTGCGCCCACACCACCGCGACGTCGGCGATCGAACCGTTGGTGATCCACATCTTCGTCCCGTTGAGCACCCAGTCGTCGCCGTCCCGCTTCGCGTGGGTGCGCATACCGGACGGGTTGGACCCGAAGTCGGGCTCGGTCAGACCGAAACAGCCGATCGCCTCGCCCGCCGCCATCCGCGGCAGCCATTCGTTCTTCTGCTCCTCCGAACCCCAGTGGTGAATGGAGAACATCGCCAGCGAGCCCTGCACCGAGACCAGGCTGCGGATACCGGAGTCGACGGCCTCGAGTTCCAGGCACGTCAATCCGTAGGACATCGCGCTCATCCCGGGGCAGCCGTAGCCCTCGAGGTGCATGCCGAGCGCTCCGAGCCCGCCCAGCTCGCGGGCGATGTCGCGGGCCGGCAGGCGGGCCTCCTCGAACCAGTCGGCGATGTGCGGACGCAACTTCGAGGCCGCGAAGTCCCGCACGCTGTCACGGATCGCGATCTCGTCGGCGTCCAGCAACGAGTCCAGGGCGAAGAGCTGGGGCAACGTGCTGGTGCGGGACATGGCGGACCTCCGTCGAGAATGGGACTCGCGGCGGGCGGGGGCCGTCGACGAGAACGTTTGCACGAACGTTTGCATCGCCTAAGGTAGGTGTTCGATGCCCATCGGGTCAATCGGGAAGAGAGAGGATCAGCGTGGTCAGTGGTCAGCGCGCCCCCACGCTGAAGGAGATCGCCCGGCGTGCCGGCGTACACGTGTCCACCGCCTCCCGGGTGCTGCGACAGTCCGAGCCCGCCGACGGGTGGTCGGCGTCGGCCCTGCGGGTGCGGGAGGTCGCCGACCAGCTCGGTTACCAGCGCAATGTGTGGGCGGCCAGCCTGCGGACCCGCCGAACCACCACGATCGGGGTCGTGATGACCCGCCTCACCGACGGCGTCGTGGCCACGACCTACCAGGGCATCGAACAGGCGGCCACCCGGGCCGGGTACTCGGTCCTGCTGTCGTCCCCGCCCGACGAGGGGGCCGCTCAGCGACGGGCCATCGAACTCCTCGTCGGCCGGCAGGTCGACGGTCTGCTGCTGAGCGGATTACACCTGCCGGGCCGGGACTTCGTGGAGTCCCTGCGGGTCGGCGACCTCCCGATGCTCACCCTCACCCGGCACGCCGAGGCCGGACTCCCCTTCGTCGGCGGCGACGACGTGCGCGGCGGACGCATCGCCGCCCGGCATCTCCTGGAGCGCGGTCACACCGACCTCGCCGTCATCGGCGGGCCCGGCCACGCCACGACGGCCACCGACCGGCTCCGCGGGTTCCGCGCCGAGCTGGCTCATGCCGGGATCACGCTGTCCGACGACCGCATCGTCGCTTCCGACTTCGAGGTTCACGGCGGGACGGCGGCCGGGCGTGCACTGCTCGATCGTCCGGACCGTCCCCGGGCGATCTTCGCGGTGTCGGACACCATCGCCATCGGAGTCCTCGGTGTCGCCCGCGACCTCGGACTCCGCATCCCCGACGACCTCGCCCTGATCGGCTACAACGACATCCCGGTGGCCGCCCAGCTCCCCGTGCCGCTCACGACGGTCCGCTCCCCCGCTCGGGAGATCGGCGAGACCGCGGTGCGCGGCCTCCTCGACCTCGCCGCCGGGCGGGACGTCGAATCCCGCCGCCTCCCGGTCGAACTGATGGTTCGCGGGAGCACGTGACCCTCAGGATGCAGAGGTACCCGAACGTTCTTGCGCCGCACGGAACATCGCGACGACCGCGGTGCGGACGTCGCCACGATCGCGGACCGGGCGATCCCAGGCGAGCCGCACCCCGACGACCCCCTCGGGAACCGTGGCGTCGAACGTCGCTGCCTCGTGGTCGAATCCGGTCATCCGCGCCGCGACCGCATCGGGCCGCCCGCCCAGCGCACGGCAGATCAGCAGCGAGTCGTCGGCACGATCGTCGATCATGTGCGCGAGCACGGCTGCCACGACATCCGGGCTGAATTGCGCTGACTCCGAAGTGTTCTCGTCAGTCACGCCCGGCCTCCTCGGCCTCGGGACGCACGAACCCCGAGACCCAGCCCCGGAAGTGGTCGACGTCGCCGCCGTGCTCCTCGAACCATCCCCACGCACCACCGCGCGCACCGGTCACGTCCTCGACGACGAGCTCGATGGCCTCGCGCGGGGTGCGCAGGATCGGGGCGTCCAGCGTGGTGCCCGCCGGAATCCGCTTGCGAGACCGCAGACGCGCGAACACCCCGGCGATGCCGTCCTCGGTGCGGTGGTAATCGGTGACGACCGCTTCCTCGTCGACGCCCGCCAACAGCAGGGCGATCGCGATGATCACCCCGGTCCGGTCCTTGCCGGCAGCACAATGCACTAGCGTCGCGCCCTCGGAGTCGAACTCGTTCAGCGCGCCGGTGAGCCGATGCCCGCCCGTGCGCATCATCGCGGTGTAGATCTCGACGAGCGCGGTGTCGGCGAGGCGGTCGACGCGGGCACCCGAGGACACCGGACGGTGCACGACGCGAACGTTCGGCGGCCAGGTGACGGCCATCCGGCCCAGCTCGGTGGGGTCGCGCAGATCGACGACGGTCGCCGGCGGCCAGGGCAGGCCGACGGGGTCCTCGTCGTCGGGATACGGGGCATCGCTGCGGATCAGCACGTTGGCGGCGGTGACGCCGCCGCCGGCGACCCGCATACCGCCCAGGTCCCGGATGTTGGCGAAGGTCCGCAGGTCAGAGGCGGAGGAGAGGGTCACGGCGGTCCCGATCGTCGATGTGCGCGGTGGTCGGTCGCACCTCACCTTACGCAGGCGATGGAACGGTTGGCGGGCTGACGTACCGTGGCGATGGTGACGACCTACCACTCCTACGAGCCGTCGCAGGGCCACCGACTCTCCCACGACCCGGTGAATGCCATCGTCGCGCCGCGGCCGATCGGCTGGATCTCGACGGTGTCCGACGACGGCGTCGGCAACCTCGCGCCCTACAGCTTCTTCAACCTCTTCAACTACACGCCGCCAATCGTCGGTTTCGCCAGCGTCGGTTACAAGGACACCGTCGCCAACTCGATCGGGTCCGGCGAGTTCGTCTGGAATCTCGCGACCGACGGCCTCGGCGAGCAGATGAACGCCACCTCGGCTGCGGTGCCCGCCGGCGAGGACGAGTTCGACGTCGCCGGCCTGACGCGCCTCGCCTCTGATCTCGTGGCCCCGCCACGGGTCGGCGAGAGTCCGGTGAGTTTCGAGTGCCGAACCACCCAGTCGTTCTAATTACGCACGGCCGCAGGCGACCTCGTCGACACCTGGATGGTGCTGGGCGAGGTGGTCAAGATCCACATCGCCACCCATCTGTTGCGCGACGACCAGACGTACGACACGGCCGGCGCTCGACCGCTGCTGCGCGCGGGCGGGCAGGGCGACTACTTCCTGCCCAGCGACGACCATCACCGGTTCATGAAACGGCCGAAACCGGCTACCCGCTAGCGGTTCCCTCCCGGCCGGTTCCGCTCACATCGCGCGGCGGATCTCGTCGTCGCTCGGCATCCCCGCCCGGGCACCGACCGCCGCGACGGACAGCGACGCCGCCGCGACACCACGTCTCGCCGCCTCGACGACCGTCGAGCCGGCGGCGAGCGCGGCCACGAACACGCCGTTGAAGGTGTCACCCGCACCGGTCGTGTCGACGACCCGCGCGACCCGTCCGGCGGGGAGCGAGATCACCTCGGACGCGGGGTCGGCGATCAGGACGCCATCGGCACCGAGGGTCACGAGAACCGGTGCGCCCGTTCGGGATGCGACCGCCGTCGCCTGTTCGGCCGCCGATATCTCCGGCGCGGCCACACCCTCGGAGACGAGTCCGTACAGGTCCCGCAGTTCAGAGGAGTTGGGCGTCAGTACCGGCGCCGACGCCATCAGGTCGACGGTCGACGGCAACACCGGGGCGGGGTTGACGACGCAGCGGATATCCCGGGCGGCGGCCGTCGTGACCGCCGCGGCGACGGCGTCGGCCGGGATCTCGGTGCTGACGAGGACACAGCCGGCCCAGCCCGCCGCACGGTCAACGGCGGCACGGACCTCGTCGGTGCCGAGGACGGCATTCGCGCCTGCCCCGACGGCGATCTGGTTCTCCCCGTGCGGATCGACGACGATCAGCGCCATCCCGGTGGCGACGCCGTCGAGCACGTCCACGTCCGTCACGTCGACACCGGAGTCCCGCAGTTCGGCGAGTGCACTCGCGCCCATGTCGTCGGAACCCACAGCGCCGCAGTAACGCACCTCGGCACCCGCACGCGCCGCGGCGACGGCGGCGTTCGCTCCCTTGCCGCCGCCGTGACGTGTCACGGTCGGACCGACGACCGTCTCACCGGGCCCCGGCAGACGGTCGGTCGCCACCACGAGATCGACGTTGACAGCGCCGACGACGAGAAGCCGGCCGGCTCGATCGAGGGATGTCATCGTGCCTTCGTATCCGTCAGCGCACCCGGCGTCCAGTCCGGCCAGTCGGGTACGCCGGCGACCAGACCGTCGACGTACCGCGCGACGATGCGCGTGGTCGGTCGCTCGTTGGCGTACACGGTTGCCAGGTCACTCCGCGCGATGGCCGTCCGGACGAGCGGCCACAGGCGTCGGAACCGCTCGCGGATCTTGACCTCGGGGACCGCGTGCCCGCCACTGTCCACGCGCAATCGGACGCGATGGACCGCGAGAGCCTCGGGGATCATCACGACGTGCAGCGCGACTCGGTATCCGGCGGTGTGCGCACGTTCGATGAGCTCCAGTTTCGAGGGGTGCGAGAAGACCGTCTCGGCGATGAATGAGGTGCCGCGCTCGATGAGAGTGTCGCGGGTCGCCGCCGCCAACCGGGCGGCGTCGTAGGAATGGGCTTCCGCGGAGTCGGGCCACCGCTGCCGGGCGATCAGGTCGGCGTTGACGAAGGGCACATGCAGCAGGGGTTGCAGATGGCGCTCGACCAGCGTCGACTTACCCGCGCCGTTGCATCCGACGACCAGATCGAGCCGCGGAGTCACTGCTCGAGGATGACGCTCGTCCCGTCGGGGCGGTATTCGACGAGCCGTCCGGCGTCATCGACGACCACCGAGGACAACCCTGCCGCGGCACGACGATCCACGTGGTCGTCGGTCGCGAGCCGCGCTTCGAGATGAGCGTCGATCTCGGCGTCGTAGACGACGGCTTCCTCTGCGGTCAGCACTTCTCCCGGCAGATCGCCCGCCAGCGCGGCCTCGACCCGCTGACGCGACGCGGTGGTGCGCTGCGAGACGCTGCGCCCCAGACGCGCCCAGTGTTCGAGTTGCTGCCGCGCCGACCGCTGCTCTCGCGCGCCCTCCCGGGCCGCATCGGTCACCAATGCAGCAGACAGCCGGGTCACCTTGTCCGTACCGGTGCTCATCGCACACCTCCCGCGCGTGTGTAGCAGAGTGCTACATCGCCCCAGCATACGCCGACGAACCCGTCGACGGTCGTTGTCGCATGACCGTCGACGGGCGTCGGCACTGTCAGCCGGCCTCGCGCGTCACCGCGTGGACGCCGCGTCCCGCTTCGGCAGCACCCATCCCGGTCGCGGGAAGTGGCAGGTGTAGCCGTTCGGGAAGTTGAGCAGGTAGTCCTGATGCTCGGGCTCGGCCTGCCAGAACGGACCCAGCTCCTCGATCGTCGTGACCGCCTTGCCGGGCCACAGTCCGGACGCATCGACATCGGCGATGGTGTCCCGGGCGATGAGCTCCTGCTCAGGTGTCACCGGGAAGATCGCCGAGCGGTAGCTCGGGCCGACGTCGTTCCCCTGCCGGTCACGCGTGGACGGGTCGTGGATCTGGAAGAAGAAGGCCAGAATGTCGCGATACGACGTCTGGCTCGGGTCGAAGATGATTTCCACCGCCTCCGCGTGCCCGGGGTGGTTGCGGTAGGTGGCGTGGTCGTTCTGTCCGCCCGTGTAGCCGACCCGGGTGTCCAGGACGCCGGGTTGCTTGCGGATCAGGTCTTCCATGCCCCAGAAGCAGCCGCCCGCGAGGACCGCGGTCTCGGTGCCGGGGCGGACGGTGATCTGGCCGGTGTCGGTCGTCATGCGTTCTCCTCCTGGGTGTCGGAATCGGCGGCATCGGTGCCGCTGAACAGGTGTGCGTACTCGCCGTACCCTTCGGCCTCGAGCTCGCCTGCCGGGATGAACCGCAGCGACGCCGAGTTCATGCAGTAGCGCTGCCCGCCCGCGTCGCGCGGACCGTCGTCGAAGAGGTGCCCGAGGTGACTGTCGGCGCCGGACGACCGCACCTCGGTGCGTCGCATCCACAGCGTCCGGTCGGACTTGGTGGCCACCGCGTCGGGCTCGACGGGCCGGGTGAAGCTCGGCCAGCCGGTGCCGCTGTCGTACTTGTCGGTCGACGAGAACAGCGGCTGCCCGGACACGACGTCGACGTAGAGGCCGGGTTCGTGGTTGTCCCAGTACTCGTTGTCGAAGGCACGCTCGGTGCCGTCACCCTGGGTGACGCGGTATTGGATGTCGGTGAGGCGGCTCAACGCCTCGGGGGTCTTGCGGTAGGTGTTGCTCACGTTTCCTCCTGCTGACGCTCCCCCGGCTCCGTCGAGCGACGGCGCTCGGAAGGCGTCACCGTGCACAACACCACCATGCCCCGATTTGGTCCCGCGACTCCAAGGGCCGCCGCCCACCGGGGTGGACGACGGCCCGGAGGGTCGTCAGCGCGCTGCTCAGCCCACGACGTCGCGACCGAAGATCTGCCGCGCGAGCACCCACCGCTGTACCTCGCTGGCGCCCTCGTAGATCTCCCCGATCTTGCTGTCCCGGTACAGGGCCTCGACCGGACCCGACGAGTCGTCGTCGCCGAGCTCCTGCGTGAATCCGAAGCCGCCGAACGCCTGGACCGCGTCGCGGGCCATCTGGACCGCGACCTCGGTGCCGCGCAGCTTGGCCATCGCCGCCTCCGGTTCGGGGAAGCGCGTTCCGGCGTCGAGCCGCATCGCGGCCTTGATGTACAGGTCACGTGAGACCGCGATCTCGGTCGCGCGGTCGGCCATGAGGAACTGCCAGTGCTGTCGGGCCGCGAGAGGTGCGCCGAACGCAACCCGGGTGCGTAGGTGTGCCGCGGTGCGGTCGAAGGCGGCCTGCGCCATCCCGACACCCGCGGCCGCGATCCCGATGCGCCCGTAGGTCAGCGTCTGCAGGGCGACCTTCAGCCCACCGCCCTCGGTCCCGAGCAGGGTCTCCGGTCCCAGCTCCACGTCGTCGAGGTGAACGTCGGCGGTGATCTGCCCCTTGTTACCGAGCTTGCGGTCGGGCGTGCCCACCCGGACGCCCGGAGTGTCGGTCGGGACGATGAACGTCGAGAGCCGATCACCGGTGCGGGCGAGGACCACCACGAACGCGGCGACGATGGAATTGGTGATCCATCGCTTGCGTCCGTTCAGCACCCACCCGTCGCCGCGGCGGTGCGCCACGGTCCGAACCGCCTCGGGAGACAGATCACTCGACGCGGCCGGCTCGCTGGTGGCGAACGCGCCCACGATCTCGCCGGCGACGACCGGAGCCAGCCACCGGCGGCGCTGCTCGGGCGTGCCCTGATTGACCGCGTTGCCCGCGAGGATGCAGTGGACGTCGAAGATCGCGGCGACGCTGTTCGAGAAGTACGCCAGCTCCTCCACAGCGGTGGCCGTGGCGGTCGCCGGGTGGGCCAGTCCGTCGCCGCCGACATCGGTCGCGAAGGGGATGCGGTAGACCCCTGCCGAGGCCAACCGGTCGAACACGTCGCGCGGGAAGCCGTCGAGCCGTTCGTCGCCGCGCGCGATCCGATCGGCCACCGGGGCGACGTCGCGGAGCACGACCTCGCGAACCCGGCGGCGGACCTCGGCGACCTCGTCGGGCGACACCAGGTCGTGGTAGAGGGTGTCGGCGATCCGCGGCGGCTGGTCGGGCGTGCCGCCGGACGACGACACCGCGGCGATGTCGATGACAGTCAAGGGTTCTCCTGATCGCGTCGGAATTCGCGAGTCGGCTCAGACCGGCGCATTCGCCACGGCCCGGGACTGCTCGATCTCGTCGGGCACGAGTTCGACGACCGCCTCGGCCTCTGGCGCGGGCCCGCCCGGTCCGAAGTCGGCGAAGGCCGTGATGTGCTCGTCGAGCGGGAGCGGATTGGGCGTGCCGTAGGTGAAGTAGGTCTCCCACGGCAGCTTCGCACCGCCGACGGCCAGACCGGTGTCGATGTCGGACATCTGCCAGGTCTTCGTCTCGGCGGACGGGTCGAGATGCAGGTATCCGGACTCGCCGAACAACTCGATGCGGTTGCCACCGGGTTCGAACACGTACAGGAACTGGCCCTGGGTGATCCCGTGCCGGTCCGGGCCGGCCTCGATGCGGATGTCGTACTCGCGGAACATCTCCACGGCGTCGATGTTGTGCTGACCCGTGCCGTAGTAGAAGGCGAGGTGATGCAGTTTGCCGCGCCCGCCGGTCATGTCGCGCATGCAGGCGACCTCGTGGCCGAGGATGTTCGAGCTCATCCAGGCGCCGATCTCGACATCCCCGTCGACGACGCGCTCGGTGGTGCGGAACCCGAGATGTCGCTCGAACTCGGTCTTGACGGCAGTGACGTCGGAGGCCATCAGGTTCAGGTGGTCGATCCGCTTCACCGGGATGCCCTGTAACGGCTTCTTCGACGGCCGGGTGAGGATCTTGCTCTGCAGTTCGGGTGGTGCGACGTACTTCTCGGCTTCCCAGAGCAGCGAGAAGTCGTGACCGTCGGCGGTCTTGTACGCCAGGGTCTTGCCGTAGCCGAATTCGTCTTCGTGCCAGGAGGTCTCGATGTTCGCACCCTGCAGTGAGGCGGCGCGCCGTTCGAGCGCCTCCGGCGAGCTGGTCCGCAGGCCGGCATGACCCATCCCGGGCTCGGCGGCCTCGGTGATCTTCAGGCTCCAGGGGTAGGGGTCCTCGTAGGCCCGGAGGTAGACGGACTGGCCCTCGCGCCGGGTGACGTACATGCCCAGGAATCGGGTGAAGAAGTCGAGGGTCTCCTGCGGCTTCGGGGTCAACAGTTCGGCACGGGCGAGGTGCGCGACATCGAAGCGTGCGGCGTTCTCGGTCATCGGTTCTCCTGTGGATCGGATGCCACCGGATCTCGGTGGCTGCTGGCTGATGACCTTCAGCATGGCGACGAGTTGTGACTGCCGTCACCGCCATTCGGGATATCCGAACAACGGTGCCGCCGATGCGCTCCGCGTTCGGACTGCCCGTGCCTTGGCCCCGGAGACGGCAACCGCTCCTTAGGTTCGGTGTCGAGCACGCCGACGGCGACCGAGACCGAACGTGCGCACGAGCAGAGGAGACATGCGATGAGCCGGTTGACCGCCGCCATTGTGGGATCGGGCAACATCGGGACGGACCTGATGTACAAACTGCTGCGGTCCGAGTACGTAGAACCGGTCCACATGGTCGGGATCGATTCCGCCAGTGAGGGTTTGCGCCGGGCGCGCGAGGAAGGACTCGAGGCGTCGGCCGAGGGCGTGGACTGGTTGCTACGGCAGTCCTCGCCCCCCGACCTCGTCTTCGAGGCCACCTCCGCCAAGGTCCACGCCGCCGTCGCGCCCCGCTACGCCGACGCGGGGATCACCGCGATCGATCTGACGCCCGCCTCGGTCGGCCCTTACGTCGTCCCCGCGGTCAACCTCCGCGAACACGTGAACGCGCCCAACGTGAACATGGTGAGCTGCGCCGGGCAAGCCACCATCCCGATCCTCCACGCGATCAACCAGGCCGCCGACGCCGCCTACGGAGAGATCGTCGCGGCCATCGCGTCGGCGAGTGCGGGTCCGGGAACGCGGCAGAATCTGAGCGAGTTCAGCGAGAAGACGGGGCGCGCCCTGGCGCAGGTCGCGGGAGCGGACCGGGCCAAGGCGATCTCGGTGATCAACCCGGCCGAACCGCCGATGAACATGCGCGACACGGTGTATGCGAAAGTGCGCAACCCTGATCCCGTGGCCATCGAACGCGCCGTGGTCGACATGGTCGCCGAGGTCCAGCGCTACGTCCCCGGTTACACCCTCAAGCTCGTCGACACCGATGGCGATCTGGTGACCGTGATGCTCGAGGTCGTCGGCGCCGGCGACTTCTTACCCACGTACGCAGGCAATCTCGACATCATCACCGCGGCCGCCGTGCAGGTCGCCGAGGTGATGGCGCAGGAGAGGGCCGCGACAGCGACACTTCAGACAGGAGCACTGCGATGACCAGCCAGTCCCCGGCCCGCGGGCCACGATCGGTCACCCTCGTCGACACGACGCTGCGTGACGGGATGTCGAGTGTCTCGCACCGGTTCACCACACGCGACGTCGCCGCCATCGCGGCCGGCCTCGACCGGGCCGGCGTCCCGACAATCGAAGTGGCACACGGCATCGGTCTCGGTGCGTCGTCGGTCCAGTACGGCTTCGCCGCGGCCACCGACCCCGAGTACGTGCGCGCCGCCGTCGACGCGGTCGACAACGCCGACATCGCGGCCCTCTACGTGCCGGGTATCGCGACGCTGAACGAACTGCGGGCGGCGGTGGACGCCGGCATCTCGACCGTCCGCGTCGCCGTCCACTGCACCGAGGCGGACTGCGGGCAGCAGCCCGTCGAGTGGGCGAAGGAGAACGGGCTCACCGTGATGACCTTCCTGATGATGAGCCACAAACTCGAACCCGATGCACTCGCCGAGCAGGCCGCGAAGTTCGACTCCTACGGCGCCGACGTGGTGTACGTGGTCGACTCCGCGGGTGCGCTCGTCCCGCAGCAAGTCGGCGAGCGGGTCGCGGCACTGCGTGGGGCAATCTCGGCGGACATCGGTTTCCACGCCCACAACAACCTCGGTGTCGGGATCGCCAACGCGCTCACCGCCGCCGAGAACGGTGCCACCTACATCGACGGCTCGCTACGGGGGCTCGGCGCCAGTGCCGGCAATGCCCAGACCGAAGTCCTCGCCGCCGCATTCGAACGCGCGGGCTGGGACACCGGCGTCGAGCTGTTCCCGCTCATCGACACCGCCGAGAACGTCGTGGCCCCACTGATGACCGAGCCGCAGATCGTCGACGAGACCGCGCTCGTGCTCGGCTACGCGGGTGTGTATTCCACGTTCTTCCACCCCACCAAGCGCGCCGCGAAGAAGTTCGGCGTCCCCGCCCGGGACATCCTGCTCGAACTCGGCCGTCGCGGCGTCATCGGCGGCCAGGAAGACATGATCATCGATGTGGCCTCCGAATTGGCGGGCCGCACCTACGAGACGCCGGTCGCGGCGGAGGTGTGAGGAAATGACTCTTTCCAGCCATCTGAAAAACACCGATCAGAGCGGTACTGCCGAGGTTCGCCACCTCATCGGGAACGAGTGGCGGACGGCCTCGGACGGTGCGACGTTCGAGTCGCGCGACCCGCATGACGGCACGTTGCTCGCGCGGGTGGCGCGCGGCACCGCCGACGACGGTCTCGCTGCGATCGACTCTGCCCGAGCAGCTTTCGACGACGGGCCGTGGCCGCAGATGTCACCCAAGGAACGCGCGGCGATCCTGCATGCGGTCGCCGACGCCGTCGACGAGCACCGAGAGGAGCTGGCACAGCTCGAAACCCGTGACGGCGGCAAGACGATCACGCAGTCGCTGCACGCCGAGATCCCGCGGGTGGCCCACAACCTGCGCTTCTTCGCCGATTACGTCTCGATGGCCGCGAACGAGGCCTACCCGGACGGCGATCTGCTCTCCTACGTCCTCTACCCGCCCGCCGGGGTCGTGTCCGCGATCAGTCCGTGGAACGCGCCGCTGATGCTGGCGACATGGAAGATCGCGCCCGCACTTGCCTTCGGCAACACCGTGGTACTCAAACCGGCACCGCAGACACCGTTGACCGCCAACCGTTTCGCGCAGATCGCGCTCGAGGCGGGTCTGCCGCCCGGGGTGCTCAACGTCGTCCACGGCTTCGGTGGTGAGGCCGTCGCCGGACCGCTGACCTCCGATCCGCGCGTCGACCGCATCACCTTCACCGGATCGAGTGCCACGGGCGTGAAGATCCTGCAGGCGGCCGCCGCGAACCACACGCCTGTCTCGGCCGAGATGGGTGGCAAGTCGGCCAACATCGTGTTCGCCGACGCCGATCTCGATGTGGCCGTGCCGATGTCCCTTCGGGCCATCTTCGGCGGCAACGGGCAGGTCTGCCTGTCGGGTTCGCGACTGCTGGTGCAGAACTCGATCCGCGAGCAGTTCGTCGAGCGCTTCGTCGAGGAGGCGCGGAAGCTCGTGGTCGGGGACCCGAAGGACCCGACGACGTTCATGGGGCCGCTCATCGAGCAGCGTCACCTCGACAAGGTGCACAGCTACGTCGAACTCGCGCAGGATGAAGGCGGCAAGATCATCACCGGCGGCGAACGACTCACCGACCCCGATCGGGCGGGCGGCTTCTACTATCCGCCGACCGTCATCACCGGCCTGACCAATGACTCCCGCACGGCACGTGAGGAGATCTTCGGTCCCGTCGAGACGGTTCTGGGCTTCGACACCGAAGAGGAGGCGCTGCGCATCACCAATGACTCCCCCTACGGTCTCGCCGGAATCCTGTTCACGCAGAACCTCGATCGGGCTCATCGGATGGCCGCGCGCTGGAAGGCCGGCACGGTCTGGATCAACACCTTCTTCGAACGCGATCTCCGGCTGCCCTTCGGCGGTGAGGGCATCAGCGGCCTGGGCCGTGAGGGTGGCCAGTACTCACGCGAGTTCTTCACCGAACCCCGTGCGGTGACCCTGCGCATCCGGAAGTAGGACCCGTGTCCACAACCGAGACATGTGTGGTCGTCGGCGCGACCGGCGCGATGGGGACCGTGTTCACACGACGCCTGGTGGCACGCGGGATGCGGGTTCTCGCGGTGGGGCGCCGTGCCGAGGAACTCGAACAGCTCGCGGCAACAGACGAACTGATCATCCCGTGCGCGGCCGACATCGCCGAGGACTGGTCCGTGGACGCGATCCGATCCTGCCTCGACGGGCCCGTACGACTCGCGGTGTTCGCGGCCGGTCTCCCGGTGCGCGGCTCCGCGGACGCGATCGAGCCATCGCTGCTGGCCACCGCGGCCAACATCAAGGTGGCCGGCACCGTCCGGTTGCTGCGAGCAGTCCGCGACCATCTCGCCGACGGCTCGCGGTTCGTAGCGGTCGCGGGTTCACTCGGACTCGAACCGGGGCCCCTCGACGCGGGACCGGGTACCGCCAATGCCGCGTTGTTCAATCTGATGCGACAGATCTCGGCACTCTACGGACCCCGGGGTGTCACCGTGCACACCATCGCGCCCGGGCCCATCGACACCCCTCGGCTCCGCGCCTTCGTCGACACCGAATCGCGTGAGACCGGGGCCGCGCCGCAGGAGATCTGGGACAGGTACACGGCCAAGACCTCGCTGGGTCGCCTGCCCACACTGGACGAGATCGCCTGGCTCGTCGAGATGTTGCTCGAGCCCCAGGCCGCCGTGCTGCACGGCAGCGTCCTCAACGCCGACGGCGGAACTCGCCACGGCATCCAGTAGCCCGGTCCGAAACGGACGCGGGCACTTCCCGAACGGAGCCAACATGCCGGTTGCACACTTCCACATCCCCGTCGGCAGCGCGTCCACCGAGCAGCGCGCCGCTCTGCTGACCGCCGCGAGTGCGGCCTACTCCCGCATCCTCGACTCACCGATCGAGCGGGTACGCGCCTTCGTCGTGCAGTACG